>DATLVT010000241.1:0-24643 GCA_035577105.1 Polyangia bacterium | reverse complement strand
GGGATGGCGGCGCAGTTCTCCGAGACAAAGGGGCGATCGCGGCGCGGCCCGTTGAAATGGATGGCGCGGGCCACCAGCTCCTTCCCGGTGCCGCTCTCTCCCTGGATCACCACGGGCAGCGCCGTATCGGTGATGCGATCGAGCAAGCGGAACAGCTCCAGCATGCGGGGCGTGCGTCCCACGATGTTGCGATAGTCGTAACGGATGGCCAGCGCTTCGCGGTTCTCGCGCAGCTCCACCTTCATTCCGGTCAGCTCCTCGCGCCGCGCCGACAGCTCGATCTCCAGGCGCCGATTCAGCGCCTCCACCTGGCGTTCGCGGCGACGCAGCTCGGACAGCAGGCGCGCGTTCTCGATGGCGATGGCGGCCTGCTCGGCGAAGTCCAGCACCAGGCTGACGTCCTCGTCGACGAACGCTCCCTTGCGCAGGCGATGATCGACGTAGATGGTACCGGCGGCGCGCCCCTTGATCTGCAGCGGAACGGCCAGCACCGACCGCAGGTGAAGCCCCGAGACGGACATGGCCGTCTTGAACCGTTCGTCGCCGGCGGCGTCGATGGTGACGATGGGCGCGCCTCCATCGGCGGCGCGGCGCGCGATCGATCGCGACAGCTCGAACTCGGCCGTTTCCAGCGTTCGCTGGTCGATGTTACGGGCGGCCCGGACCACCAGCTCGCCCCCCTCGTCCTCGAGGAGGATGAAGCCGCGTTCAGCGTCGGTCAGCTCGATGACGCTGTCGATGATGGTCTCCAGCAGGCGGGACAGTCGCAGCTGACTGTTCAGCCGCTTGTTGACCCGCAGGAGGCGCCGCAGACGATCCTCGCTGCGCGCCGCACGCAAGGCCAGCGCCGCGTCGCCAGCCCCGGCGGAAGCGCCGCCCGCGGGCCCGGCCAGCCAGCGCGCGTCGGGATCGTTGTCCAGTCCTGATCGATGGGCGTCGGGCGTGGCCATGCGAACCTCCTGAAAGATGCTTCTGGCGCTGTCGAGCGAACGGCGGGCGGCGGCTTCGTCGCCGGCGTGATGAAACAGGCGCGCCGCCAGCAGGGCGCTGCGCCAGGCCAGGGGAAGACGGGTTTGCTGCCTGGCCTCTCCAGCGACGCGCAAGAGGCGTTGGGCCAGGGGCAAGGGCGTCAGCGTGTCATCCGAAGCGTCCGCCGCTTGCGCGGCTTCGCCGGGCGCGCCGCCGGCCAGCAGCCAGCGCGCCGCCGCCACGTCCAGCTCGCGATCGGCCGGCACCGACCCCGACGGCAACGGCGCACCGGACGGCTGACGTCTGGCCTTGTGCAGGGCCACGCCGGCCTCGGCCGTCCGGCCGCTTTCGGCCAGGACCTCGACCTGGCTCAGCAGGGCCGCGCGGGCCGGACGATTCTGTCCAGCGTCGGCCAGACGCCGTTCGGCCTCCTGGTAGAGGCTCAGGGCGGCGGCCGGTTCACCGTCGCGCCGCTGCAGATCGCCCTCGACGAAGCGCGTGTAGCCCAGCATGGCCTGTCCGCCACGGGCCAACACCTCGTCGACGGCTCGCGCGATGGCCCGTCGGGCCGAGCCGAGCTCGCCGATGAGGACGAAAAGATTCGCCGCGTTCAGCAACGCCGTTCCCAGCTCTGCCGTCGCGCCGAGTCGCCCCAGCAAGCGAATGGCCCGTTCACTGGCCGCCAGGGCCCCCGCGTACTGCCCCTGCTCGGCCAGCACCGCCGCCAGATTCAGCGCGACCGCCGCCTCGGTGTGGACGTCATGGCGCTCGACGGAGAGGATCCGAGCCTGGGCGTATCCAGCCGCCGCCTCGGGCAGGCGGTCGTCCAGCTGATCCAGCAGAGCGCCCAGGTACAGCAAACGGCCGGGCGACGGTCGATCGACGTCCCCGTCGGGCGCCGCGCGCCCGCAAGCAGCGACCCACGCCTGGTGAAGCGTTCGCGCTTCGCCGAGCTGCCCGACGTAGGCCCGGGCCAGGATGGCCGCTTCCATCGCCGGGGCGTTCACCCCCGACGCGCTGGTGCCATCGAAGACCGGCGTTTGCAATGCAATCGCTTCGTCGAATCTTCCGGCGCTGACCAGCAAGCGACCGAGACGCCCACGCAGGTGATCGGTGATCGGCGAGCGGCCAGTGTCTGGCCCGGTGGCGGCGACGGCCAGCAGCGCCTGCAACGTGGCGATGGCCTGCGCGGTCTGTCCTTGCCGGCCCTGGAACCAGGCGCGCCGCTCGCCGACCCGCAGCCGATCCTCGACGGTGACGGCCGAGGCGAACCCTCGATCCAGGGCAACCTCCGCCTCGGCGTAACGGCCGAGCGCGCCCAGACCGGTGGTCAGCGTCAGCCAATCGTCGACAGTGAGACGGCTCGGCGCGTGGAGCGCGGCCAGCCCCAGCCACTCAGCGGCCCGCCCCAGCTCCCCGCTGTGCGCCAGCGCGCGCGCCGCCGCCCGATAGGCTTCGCCGGCGCCCTGCCGATCGCCGACGGCCAGCAGCGCCGGCGCCCTTCGCACGTCGCCTGGTGGCAGGCGCGCCACGGCCGCCGCGGCGATGTCACGCAGGTCCCCGTCACCCAGCGCTTCCTGAACCACGCGCAGATGAACCACGCTGGGCAGGGAAAAGCCGCGGTCGCCTTCCTCGGCGCTGTCGCTCAGCCACCCGGCGCGACGAAGAAGCTCGGTGGTTTCAGCGACCACGTCCGCTTCCGGCGCGGCCGCCTCCTGCCGTTGATCGACACCGAGCAGCGCCACCGAGGCCAGCAGACGGCGCCCCGCCGCCGGCAGCGCGCGAAAGCCCGCCGTCAGCAACGTGGTCAGATCGGCCGACGCCTCCACCTGAAAATCGTCGGCGCGGCCCTGGCGGATGGCCTCCACCAGCGGCCGCACCAGGGCGGCAACCGTCGCGGCGTGACCGCCCGAGCTGCGCGCCACCGCTCGGACCGCCGCCTCGGGCGGCGCCTGGCCGGCCGCCGCGGCGATGAGCTGGCCGATGGCCTCGACCGGCAGTGGTCCAATGGTCACGGTGCGGGCGAACGGCCCGATCCCCGGCTGGAGCCCGGCCGAAGATTCGGTCGCGGCGATGAGCACCAGCAGATTTCCCGACGGCTCGGCCGCCGCCAGGGCGCGCGCCAGAGCGACGCCGTCGCTGTTTTCGGTCAGGACCACACACAGCGGCCGCAGGGCGGCCCGCGTCTCCAGCACCTCGGCCAGCGCGGCAAAGCGGGCCCGGGCGCCGTCGACCTCGTCGCCAGCGGATGGACGCGCCGCCACGGCCTCCCCGCTTTCGTTCGAACCCGGGTCGGCGCAGAGCCGCTCGACGGCGGTCACGTCGCCGCGCCAGACCACGAACGGCGGCAGCAAGCCAGCCGCGCCGGCCACCGCGGCGTCGCGCAAGGCCAGCTCGATGACGGTTCGCCGGCCGCTGCCGGCGCTGCCCACCACCGCCGCCACCGCGCAGGGCGCGGCGCCTTCAGCCAGCCGCTCGATGAGCAGGCGGAGGGACTCCTGTTCCTGGCGACGCCCGACGACGATCCCGGCCAGGGGATCGCCTCCTGGAAACGGCGCTTGCAGATCGACCTCCGTGGCGGCGTGGTCGCCGTCGACGGCGCGGATCACCTCGCGCAACAGCTCGCGCGCACTGGAGAGCCGACGCTCGGGCTCGGCGGCCAGCAGACGGGCGATGACATCATCCCAGGCGGCGGGCAACCCGCCACGGACCGACGACAATCGCGGCGCCGGCGTCGACAGCATGCGCTGGACCGCTTCGAAGCCTTGGCCGAATGGCGCCGCGCCGGTCCACGCCTCGAACAGCGTGGCGCCCACGCTGAACAGATCGGACAGAGGGCCGACCTGACCGATCAGAGCCTCGGGAGCGGCGTAGCCAAGCGTCCCCCGGGCCGCTCCCGGCGTTGCCAGGCCATCGGCGCCCGCCGGCGACGCTGGCTGCGACAGATCGAAGTCGAGCAGGACCGGCACGCCGGCGTCGGTCAGACGCACATTGGTGGGGCAGATGTCGGCATGAACCAGGCGTCGCCCATGCAGGTAGGCGACGGCATCGACCAGCGCACGCGCCGCGTTTTCAAACGCCCGCCGGCGCGCGCTGTCGTCGGCGATGGCGGCGATCGAGGTCAACGGCGGCCCGGTCACCAGGTCCATCACCAGAAACGCTCGCCCGGCTTCGGTGCCAACGTCGCTGACCTTGACCAGGCTTGGGTGGAGCAGCCCGCGGAGGCGACGAAATTCCTCCGCCACGCGACCGCCCGTCAGCGCGCGAGCCGTGGTCCCGGCCGTGCTCCCGGTCTGGGTGCCGGTGAACAGCTTCACCGCGCACCGGGCGGCCGTCTGCTGATCCACCGCCAGGAACGTCTCGCCGGCCGCTCCGCGCCCGATGCTGTCGACCAGACGATAGCGGCCGCCCAGCACAGCCCCGGGTCCAGGCGACAGGTCGGCGCCCGGGGCAACCAACCTGCCAACTGAATTGGCTGCGGACATCGTACTAGATCATTGTATTTAAATTACTTTTGTCAATGACGGGCGGTGGTTGGCAGCTGGGGCCGCTCAGGGATGCGGCATCGCTCCGCCATCGCTCCGCCTGAGCAGGCGCTGCCGGGCCTGGGCGGCCTGGGTGCGAATCTCTTCGTCATCATGGCTCTCCGCCACGAACGACAGGTAGTCGAGGGCCTCTTCGCCGCCCAGGATGGAGATCGCCTCGATGATCTTGCGCATCTCACGCCGGTCGCGAAGCGAGCGCGACTTGGTCAGCGTGGCGACGGCGCGGGGGTCCTTGAGGGTGATCAGCGCTCCCAGGGCGGCATCGCGGGTCGCCTCGTCATTGTCGGTGAGCAGTTCGAGGAGACGCGGCACCTCCCCGCGCAGCTGACGCTGACCGACCAACCGGATGGCCTCCTCGCGCAGCTCGCCGGCATCGGCGGTCAGGGCGGTGTGAATGGCCTGGGGCGGGGCGCTCTCCAGCTTTCGGCGGGCAATCACCCCGTCCAGCAGATCGCCGGCGATGCGCTGCACCAGCCTGGTGAACACGTCGCGCCTCAACGCGACCACGGCGTCGCGCGCAGCCCCCTTGGGGACGGCATAGGTCTGCTCGCCCTGCCCTTGCAGCTGCTCCTCGATGGCGCCTGGGGCATCGGAGGGACGCGTGTCGAGCTGCAGTCGGACCACCGCCCGCGCCAGCGCCTTGCCCGGCACCTCGGCGCCGTCCAGGGCGAACTCTCCGCGCAGGCGGGCGACGGCCGGCGAGGCGCCCTGAGCGCCATCGACCGACGCCGGTCGCTCGATGACGATCCCCGAGGCCAGCAGGCGCGCGGCCAGGGCGTGTTCGACGTCGGCGGGATCGACGGCGACGGTCACCGCGGCACCTTCGGGGGTCGTCAGATCGCGGAGGGACACCGTGCCCAGCACCGGCGGGGGGAGCGGCGGGGGCGACGCCGTGTCGGTGGCCCGGTGGCGGCAGCCTGCTGGCCCGACAACGACCACCAGCAGCGCCGCCACGAACGCTGCCGACGTCCACCGCGCCCGGCCAAGAGGCGCCTGACCCGAAGGACCCGACGCCGGCTCAGCCGGAGCGGGCGCGCTTGCGGGAGGCACGTTCGCCGGTGGCCACGGCGTCGCCGTCGGTCGCCAGCGGGCGATCGGCGCGACGATTGCGGCGGGCGGTCTGCGCCCGGGGGGCCAGGGGAATGGTGTCGACATCGGAGCGCCTCAGGAGGGCCAGCTCGACCAGCCTGAGGATCACCTCATCGTAACTGAGGCCGCCCGCCTTCGCCGCCTTTGAAAAGCCCCCCGCGATGTCCGACAGGTCGCAGTTCGGATTGACGTCGATGACGTAAGGCGTTCCGTCCGTGGCCAGGCGAAAATCGAACCGGGCATAGTCGCGCAGCTCCATGGCCTCGAAGGCCTGCAGCGCGATCTGCGTGATGCGCCGCTGGAGTTCCGGCGACAGACCCTGGCAGCGAACCGGCTTCGTCCCCCGGTACTCGTCGGACGATTCAACCCACTTGCCCTCGAAGGAGACGATGTGCGGCCGCCCGGCGGGCATGTCAGAGAAATCGATCTCGTAGAACGGGAACACCTGGGGTGGGCCACTGGGCTGCCCGAACAGCGAGACGTAGATCTCGCGGCCGTCGATATAGCGTTCGACCAAGGCCGGCTGCCGGTAACGCGACAGCACCGTGGCCACCCGCTCGGTCAGGGCGGCCCGGTCGTGAACCACCGACTCGCTGTAGATCCCCACGGAGGCATCTTCGCGCGACGGTTTCACGATCAGCGGGAAGGGAAGGTTCACGCTGCTCACGTCTTCCGTCGTGACGAACAACGCCTCGGGCGTCGGCACGCCACGCGCGCGCAGCACGTCTTTCGCCTTGTGCTTGTGCAGGGCCAGCGACAGGGCCAGTGGACCGGAACCGGTGTACGCGACCCCTTCGCGATCGAGAAGAAGGGGCAGCAGCGGCTCGAAGCGGTTGTCGCCGCCGATCGATTCGCACAGGTTGAACACGACGTGCGGCCGCAGCTCGCGGATGGCGGCCACGGCGGCGAGGACGTCACCGGTGACGCCCAGGCCCGTCACGTGAAACCCGTTGGCCTTGAGGATCCTCAGAACATTTTCCGCGATGTCTTTGATGTCCTCGCGGGCCTTGTTCTCAGGGTCAGCTTCGGCACCTTCGAAATCCCGATTGTAGGCAACGACAATGCGGGGGTTCATTTTTTCTTCACGCTGACTCCATTCTAATAATCCCGTCCTGTATTGCAATCGGTTACAGCGCTTCGAAAGTTAAGAAATGATCTCTGCGATTCCCTCCGCGGTGATCGCGTCGCTGCTTGCCGTGTTCGTCAGATCGGCTGCTTGCGCTTCGATGAACGTCGCACCGAACGCTCGCGCGAACGCTCGCGCCACCTCCTGCGCCAGGCTCGGCAGCGACGGTGCAGCACCCAAGATTTTCTTCATCGACGTCACCTGCGCGGCGGCCAGGCCGCAGGGAACAATGAGACGAAACGCCTCCAGGTCAGGTTCCACATTCAGGGCGAACCCGTGGATGGCCACCCGTTGCCGGACGTGGACACCGAACGCACATATTTTTGCCGGTGCGGTCGCCGCCGCCGCGGCATCCCCGGTTGCGTCAACCCACAACCCGGGCGCGGCACGATCCCAGCGCGCGGCGATGCCATGGCCGGCCAGGACGTCGGCCAAGCCATCGGCCATGGCGCGCATGTGCCCGACCACGCCCTGACGAAGGCGCAGCACCGGATACCCGACCAGCTGCCCGGGTCCGTGATAGGTGACGTCGCCGCCGCGTGAGACCGGCGAGACGGCGATGCCCCGCTGCTGCAGCAGCGACGGCGGCGCCAGCACGTGGGCGGCGTTGGCCGACCGGCCAAGGGTGATGACCGGATCGTGCTCCAGGAGGAGCAACGTCTCGGGCTGCGTGCCGGCCAGGATCTCCTGACGCAGCCGTTCCTGCAGGGCCGCGGTCGCGCCGAACGGGACGCGACCCAGCCACATCCAGCGCGGGTTCAAAACCCGCGGCAGGTCACCCCTCCGCCAGCTCGGTGAAGAAGTCGGCGTCCACGAAGTCGACGCTGACCATGGTGTTGATGACGCCGATGCCGTGGCGCACGCAGGTCTCGGCGACGGCCTGACCGTCGGCGATCTCCAGCGGCGATCCGGCCTTCTTCCATTCCGAGATGCCGTCCTCGGCCAATCGTCCGGCCATCAGCAAGAGCCCTTCGTCCTGGCTGCGGGCCCGGATGCCGGCGCGCAGCTCGCCGATCGACCGACGCCCGGCCGCGCTGCCGCCCGGGCGAAGGGCGATCAGGCACTTTGACGGACGCGAACCGCGGCCGCGCAGCGCCTCGACGTAGATCGTTCCCTCCACGCGCTTGACGAAGGTGGTGGGACCGAACCCTTCCCGCTGCAGAAGCACGCGGGCCAACGCCTCGAAGGCGGAGGCGGGGAGCTCGGCCACGCGTCTTTCCAGGGCGGCCAGCGTCCGCTCGCGCAAGGCGCGGCGCGCCTCGCCGAAGACCTGTTCGGCGCGCTCCAGCTCGCCGTCGGGTGGCCGTCGCGCCAGGGCGAACAGCCCGCTGCCGGCGGCCCGGACGCGCGGCCGCTGACCGGCGCGCAGGCGCTCTCGCGACTCCGCGGCCAGCGCCGTGCGCATCACCCGCCAGGCTTCATTCGGTTCCCCATGAATGAGGCGACGGCGTGCGGCGGCGTCGGCGATCTGACGAACGTGAACGCCGCGACCGGGAGCCTGACCGCGCAGGATCTCGATGGCGGCGTCGACCGGGGTCATGATCCGGCGGGGGGCCTGCGGGTCTCCCGCATCGGGGCCGCCGCCATCCATGGCGCCGGCGTCGCGGGACACGCCGCCTTCGGCGCCTCGCCCTTCCCCTTCGGCCGGCGAAACACCGCCGCCGCCCGCGGACGCGCCCGCGGGCGCTCCGAATCCGCCTCCACCCGAGCCACCTTCAAAGCCGGGACCCTCGCCGCCGGGGCGACCACCGAAACCAGCCCCGGCGCCACCCTCGTCTCCACGACGACGACGACGGCGACGGCGGCGACGGCGGCCCAGCGGGTCGTCACCCTCGCGCGGGGCCTCTCCGGGCCGCGGCGGCGCAGCGAAAGCCCCCTCGTTCGCCGAGGCGCCTTCGCCTTCGCCTTCGGCCTCGTCCTCATCATCCTCGTCGCCTTCATCGGCGTCGGCGCCCGCCGCTGATCCGGCGGCCACGGGGAACGTCTCGTCGTCATCGCCCATGCGAGCTTGATCCTCCCGATCTCCGTCGGCATCGGTGTCGGCGTCAGCGGCGTCGTCCCCGCCCTCGTCGCCTTCCAGAACGCCGGTCTCGGCCAGCGCGGCCGCCCGCGCGGCCGCCGACATCCTGGCCACCGCTGGCTCGTGTTCCTCGGTGATGTCATCCGCGTCGTTGCCGCCCTCGCCGCTCGATTCGGCGGCATGGGTCGGGACCCGGGGTGCGCCGGGTTTCTCGGAGGCGGGCGCCTCGTCGCCCCGCGTGCGTCCGCGGCCCCCCCGGCGCCGGCGACGGCGCCCGCGACCACCCTCGGCGGCGTCATCGTCAGCGTCCGGCTTGGCGCTGGCAGCGGCCTTGGCGGCGGGCGCTTTCGGCTCGGGTTCCCGTTCCTCGGGGCCCAGCTCCGGGTAGCGCAGCAATCCGAAAACACCGGGCTTGACGCGCACGAAGGGGCTGCCGGGCGCCTTTTTAACGGCGGCGGTCAGCTGCGTCTGCATCGTCACTTCCGGCGTGCGACCAACGAAGGTCAGCAGCTTCTTGGTCATCGCACGCTCGGTCAGGTCCTTGAAGTGAAGGGGCTTGCCCTCCCGACGAAGGATCTCCAGAGCGGCCTCGAGAAAGGTCATGGCGCCCGTCTTTATCACAAAAAATGTGGTTTTGTTGGTTGTCGACCCTCTCCGCAGGCTGGACGTCCGACCGGGGACGACGCTTCGGAGCAAACCATCGGGTTTTTTGACGGGGTCACCGTCCGAGGTTACCCGTGGAGAATGACGGGTCATCGCAAGATCGGTGTGCTTCTGGGCGGTCTCTCCGGCGAGCGGGATGTCTCCATCCGATCGGGAGAGGCGATCGTGGCGGCGCTGGTCGAACGCGGGCACGACGCCGTCCCGGTGTTCGTTGATCGCGACATCGATCTTGTGCTGCGCCAGATGCGCATCGACGTGGCTTTTCTGGCCCTGCACGGCCGCTATGGCGAGGACGGCTGCATCCAGGGGCTGCTGGAGGTCCTGGGGATCCCCTACACCGGGTCGGGGGTGCTGGCGTCGGCGCTGGCCATGAACAAGGCCAAGACCAAGGAGATCCTGCGCCTGCACAACCTCCCCACCGCGCCTGGCTACGTCATCGCCGCCGATTCGGGCGAGGATTTGATCGAAAGCCACGGCTCGTTCGGGTTCCCGGTGGTGGTCAAGCCATCGGGGGAAGGATCGTCGCTGGGCGTGACCGTGGCGCGCGACGAGATGGAGCTGGAGAGCGCCGTCGAGGAGGCCATCCGTTTCGACGACGACGTCCTGGTCGAACGATTCGTCGAGGGCAAGGAGATCTCCGTGGGCGTGCTGGACGGCAAGGTGCTGGGCGCCGTGGAGATCGTCCCCCGCCGCGGTTTTTATGACTTCCAGAACAAGTACACCGCCGGCCGGTCGGACTATTACTTTCCGGCCCGCCTGTCGCCCGAGCGATACCGGTCGGTGCTGCGCCTGGGCACCCTGGCCTTCGAGGCGCTGGGCTGCGAGGGCGCGGCACGCGTCGATCTGATCGTCAGCGAGAGGGGCAACGAGATCATCCTGGAGGTGAACACGCTGCCGGGGATGACGCCGACCAGCCTGATGCCCAAGATCGCCCACGGCGCCGGCCTTTCGTTTGAAGACCTGGTCGAGGAGGTCCTGAAGGGGGCGCGGCTGCGCGCCCACGGGCACCGCCGCGATCGCCGGGCGGTCCAGGTCGAGCTGCAAGGACCTGAGCGGCGCGCCGGCTTCCTGCCCGACTCGCACTGATGTTCTGATCTGGACCCCTGAAAGGGTTCCGAGCATCCCGGGGAGCGCGGGGCGCGACGACGTGCGCTAAGCTTGTGGGTCGTGGCGCGCCGATCTCGCAAGCCGGTCCTGATCAAGCCCCCGGTGGCCAATGATGCCGCCAGCGCGGCCCTGTTCATCAACCGAGAGCTCTCCTGGCTGGAGTTCAACGGCCGGGTCCTGGAGGAAGCCCGCGATCCGGGGGTGCCGCTTCTGGAGCGGTTGAAGTTTCTGACCATCGTCGCGTCCAACCTGGACGAGTTCTTCATGGTGCGGGTGGCTGGCCTCAAGCAACAGATGTCGGGGCACGTCTCCGAGACGCCGCCCGATGGTCTGACCGCCGCCCAACAGCTGGCGGCCATCAGCGCCCGCACCCATGCCATGGTCGGCGAGCAGTACCGACTGTGGCGCTCGGAGATTGGTCCGGGGTTGGAGCAGGCGGGCGTGCGGCTGGTGCGCCCGGGACAGCTGACCGCCGAGCAGAAGGCGACGTTCCTTTCCTATTTTTCGCGCGAGGTCTGGCCGGTGTTGACGCCGCTGGCGGTTGATCCCGGCCATCCGTTTCCCATCCTGCGCAACCGCAGCCTGAACCTGGCCATCCTGCTGCACAAGGAGCGCGAACGGGTGGCCCGGCGGGAGACCATCATCGCGGTGGTCCAGGTGCCGTCGGTCCTGGCGCGCGTCATGGAGGTGCCCGCCGCCCCCGCCGCGACCGGCGCCACGGCCACGGAGGGTGGCGCGCCGGCCGCGCGGTTCTCATTCATGCTGCTGGAGGATCTCATCGGCATGCAGGCCGGCGAGCTGTTTCCCGGCTTTCGGGTCGTGGGTTGCAGCGCCTTCCGCGTGACGCGCAACTTCGACCTCAGCATCGACGAGGACGAGGCGGACGATCTGGTCAAGACCATCCAGAAAGAGCTGCGCCGCCGGGAACGGGGCAGCGCCGTGCGCCTGGAGATCGCCCACGATTCGCCGCCCGAGGTGGTGAATTTCCTGCGCACCGCCCTGCGCCTGGAGAACGACGACGTCTACCTGATCGACGGCCCCCTGCACCTGGCCGACCTGGCGCCCATCTACGCCCGCGACGACCTGCGCGAGTTCAGGGACGAGCCGTTCTCGCCGCAGATCGTGCCGCCGCTGCAGGAGTACGACGACATCTTTCGGGTCATCGCCCAGCGCGACATCTTGCTGCAGCACCCGTACGAATCGTTCGAGGACGTGGTCGAGTTCATCTCCGAGGCGGCCAGCGATCCCAACGTCCTGGCCATCAAGCAGACCCTTTATCGCACCAGCGCCGATTCGCCGATCGTCAGGGCGCTGATCCGCGCCGCCGAGAACGGCAAGCAGGTGACCGCCGTGGTCGAGCTGAAGGCGCGTTTCGACGAGGCGCCCAACATTCAATGGGCGCGCACCCTGGAAGACGCCGGCGTGCACGTCGTCTATGGCCTGATGGGTCTCAAGACTCACTGCAAGGTGGCGCTGGTGGTACGGCGCGAGGGCCAGCACATCAAACGTTACGTGCACCTGTCGACGGGTAATTACAACCCCAGCACGGCGCGCATCTACGGCGATCTGTCCTATTTCACGGCGCGCGACGCCTATGCCGACGACGCGGGCGCCCTGTTCAACCTGCTGACCGGGTATTCGTCGCCGCCGTCATGGAAGCGGTTCGAGGTGGCGCCGCTGGGGCTGCACGAACGCATCCTGGCCCTGATTGAACGCGAGGCGGCCCTGGGAACGCGGGGGCGCATCATCGCCAAGATGAACGCCCTGGTCGACGCCGCGGTCATCAAGGCGCTGTACCGCGCGTCGCAGGCCGGCGTCTCCATCGACCTCATCGTGCGCGGCATCTGCTGCCTGCGGCCCGGCGTGCCGGGGACCAGCGACAACATCCGCGTGGTCAGCGTGGTCGATCGCTTCCTGGAGCATGCTCGCATCTTCTATTTCGACAACGGCGGCAAGCGCGAGGTTTACCTGTCGTCGGCCGACTGGATGCCGCGCAACTTCGTGCGCCGGGTGGAGGTGATGTTCCCCATCGACGACGAGGGGCTGCGCGATCGCGTGGTTGATGAGATCCTCGGGCTTACATTGGCCGACAACGTCAAGGCGCGCCGTCTTTTGGCCGATGGGACATACGTGCGCACACGTCACGACCAGCCGGGCGGCAACTCTGCCGGCAGCGGCGTGTCCGCGCTGCGCCCGCCGGTGCGCAGCCAGGTGCGATTCATGGAGCTGGCGCGCGAGAAGGCTCAGGCCCCTGCCCTGCCCGGCGCGGCTAACGGCGGCTACCAGGTCCGCACCGGCCCGGCGCCCGCGCGCGGTGGCGGCGGCGGGACCCAACCAGCGGGCGTCACCCCCGCGCCGGAGACTCTGCTGTCGCCACCCTCGCCGCCACCAGCGGTGTCCAAGACCGGAGGTTCCTCGGGATGAACACCGTGACCGGCCGTGCCACGCGAACGTATTTTCCGTTGATGGTTGTCCGGGCAACGCGCTGGGTGTTGATGGGCGCGGCGCTGGCGCTGCTGATCGGGGCGCGCCCAGCGCCGGCGCGCGCGTCGCTGGTGATGGCGCTGGATCTGGCCGAGCTGGTCGGCCGTTCCGACCACATCGCCGTGGTCGACGTCGTCTCCGTGCACGCGGCGTGGGACCCCAGGCACGAGCGCATCCTGTCCACGATCCAGCTGGACGTGGTGGAGACCTGGAAGGGTCCGGCCACCCCGGCCACCCGCATGACCATCGTCCAGCCCGGCGGAACCGTCGGCGACATCACCATGGTGGTGTTCGGCCTGTCGAAATTCCAGCCCGGCGAGCGAACCTTGCTGTTCCTGCGCGGATCGATGGGCGCCGCCAGCGTGGTGGGAATGGCTCAGGGCAAGCGGCCAATCTTTCGCGACGTGCCGACGGGACGATGGATGGCGGACGGACCTGATCGCGCTGGCGCGCTGTTCGTGGGCCCCAACGGCGCGCCGATCAAACCGGGCGCGGTGTTGGCCGAGGACCCCTTTCGGCGACGCCCTCTCGACGAGCTCCGGCAGGACGTGCGCGGGATCCTCAAGGCCGCGCGATGAGCGAAGTCCGTCCACGGCAGCGGGCGCGGCGCCCGCGCGGCGCCGGTGCCATGGCCGGAGCTGTGGTGCTGGGGGCCGCCCTGATTTGCGCAAGGCCGGCCGACGCTTACGTTCGATACATCACGGAGTACGGGAAGCTTTTTCAGTGGACGCGGTCCTGCATTCACGTCACCGGTTATCCGAACGACTTTCCCGACATGACCGCCGAGCAGGTGGCCACCGCGGCCAGCGGCGCGGCGGCGGCCTGGAGCAACGTGGGCCTCTCCTGCACGTATCTGGCGATCGATGTCGCGCTGTCCTCCGAGGCGACGCCCACCGCCTCGGCCGACAACAAGAACTCGCTGATCTTTCGCCACAAGGACTGGTGCAGCCCCAGCGATTCGCCCTGGACCTGCAGCTATGACCAGGCGGCGCTGGCCATCACGTCGGTCTTCGTCCAGCGCAGCACCGGGCACATTCAGGAGGCCGACATCGAGGTCAACGACCGCTGGTTCAGCTGGACCGACCTGGCGCTGAACCCGGACGAGAAGACCAAACAGGATCTGCAGAACGCCCTGACCCACGAGATGGGGCATCTGGTCGGCCTGGACCACACCTGTTTCAACCCGGCGCCCAACCTCACCCGCCCCACGGACAACCTGGGCAATCCGGTTCCTGACTGCGCCACGGCCCCGATGGCCGTTCGCGACACCACCATGTTCGCCTCGGCCACACCGGGGGATCTGTCGAAGCGGACCCTGGAGCCGGACGACCAGCAGGCTGTCTGCGACATCTATCCGCTGAACAAGGATCCGGTCTATTGCCCCGCCGAGGACGGCGGAACAACCAACTCCTGCGCCGTGGCAGAGGGTGCCGACCGCCCCTCGCCGGGCGGGTTCGGGCTGGCCGTCGGGCCGGCGATGATGGTCCTGGCGATCCGGCGCCGGCGGACGCGACCCCAGCAGGCGCATCGGTAGGCACGTGCGCACGTCGGCCGTCATCACTCTGGCCCTGCTGCTCGCCGATGCGGCCGCGGCCCAGGCGTACGTTCCGTACCGGACCGCCGACAAAAGCCACGCCTTCTTCTGGCCGACGACGTGCGTCCCCATCACCGCCTACGCCGAGAATTTTCAGGAACTGCCCTACAACGAGACCATGAACGCCATTCGCGCCGCCGCCCGAACCTGGAGCCACGCCGCCCTCTCCTGCACGTACCTGGATCTGGAGATCCTGACCGGCACTGGCGTTCCGCCGAACGCCGCCAACGATGCCCGTAACATCCTGGTGTTTCGCACCGACCGCTGGTGCAAGTGGAGCGACCCACCCGAGGATTGTTCGTACGATCCGTCGGCGCTGGCCATCACCTCGGTGTTCGCCAAGGGCGACGGACACATCATCGACGCCGACATCGAGGTGAACGCCTCCATGGGAAACATCCTGTGGATGAACGCCGACGTCTCGCGCGTGCCGGGAAAGCACGATCTGCAAAACGCCCTGACCCACGAGATGGGCCATTTCATCGGCCTGGACCACACCTGTTACAAACCGGCGGCCAACAAGGAGCGGCCCCTGGACAACATGGGAAACCTGGTCCCGGACTGCGACCTCGCGCCCCCGGAGGTCCAGGCCACGACCATGTTCGATTCCACCACCGCGGGCGAGACGTCAAAGCGCATGCTGTCGTCCGACGATCAGAACGCGGTCTGCGAGACCTACCCACCGGCGCTGGATCCCGGCATCTGCGCGCTGAGCAAACCGGACGACAGTTATGGCTGCACCACGCGCCCGGGGAAGTCGAGCGCCGCCGATCTGGCGGCGACGGCGTCGTTCCTGGCGGCGGCCGTGGCGATCAGTCGCCGGCGGTCATCCGCGCGCCGACGCTGACCGAGACGCGCGCGCGGCGCTCAGCGAACGGCCTGCAGTTCGATCCGGCGCTCGCGGACGGAGACCTCACCCAGCGTCGGGCTGGGGGGAACGTCCACGATCGTCTCCCGGGGTTCATAACCGGGGGCATCGACGGTGACGGTCCACCGCCCGGGGACCAGGGGCGCGACGGTGAAGGCGCCGCCTTTGCGGCGGGTGCCGACCGCGCTGCGTCCGTCCGGGCCGCGCGCCTCGACACGAAACTTGCCGATGGCGGCGCCGCTTTCGCGATCGTGGACCTCGCCGCTGATGGCGCCCGGGATGGGAACCACCACCGTGGCGAACACGCCGGGGGTGGCCGGCGCGGTCACCGACGGATAGGAGGGCTGCCGGACCTCGATGATCAAGGGCGCGCGGGGGAGCGCCGCCAGTCGGAAGTGGCCGCCGACGTCGCTGGTGGTCGAGGCCAGGATCGAGGCGCCGCTGGCAATGCGTGCGGCGCCAGCAGCCGGCGCGACGTCCGACGAAGGCGACGACGACGACGACGACGGCGGCGACGACGACGGCGACGACGACGGCGGTGCCGCCGGCCAGGCCATCACCTGGGCGCGGGCGATGGGCCGACCGCCGGTGTCCTGGACCAGTCCTTCCAGCACGGCATCGGCGCGGGTCAGGGATATCTCGAGCGGCGAAGGAGGCGCCGCCCCGTCGACCACCGCGACAGCCGTCTGTTGATCGCGCATGCCGGGCGCCGACATGGTCAGGTGGTACTGGCCGGGCGGCAGCGAGAAAGAAAACTGGCCGGCGCCATCGGTCAAGGCGAAGGGACCGCCGGTGACGACGACGCGGGCCCCTTCCAGCGGCGAATGAAATTCGTCCAGGACGCGGCCCCTGACGGTGATGCCATCGGCCAGGACAAGGTCGCCGACGTCGCGACGCTGCCCGGGAAGCAGCGCGAGCTCGTCGCTGTGGAGAGGGACGCGGCCGGACGCGCTGACGTCCAGGCGCACCTTGCCTGGCAGCAGATCAGAAAGGACGAACCGTCCGGCCCTGTCGGACAGCGCGCTGCGCGCCGGCGCCACGACGCGGCCGGGACCGGGCGGGACGGCCGCCGCCTCGGCCGCCAGCGGCAGAGCCTCGACGATGACAGCAAGGTCGATGGGGCCGGGGGCCAGACAGCGCACCGCCGCGCCGGCAACGCCACGCCCGTGCTGGTCGACGATCCGCCCGACGATGGCGGCGCCGCGCACCAGTTCCAGCGTCAGCGTCTTGGGAGTGGGGACGGCGGAGCCAAGGACGATCGGTACGATGCGGCGGGGCAGATAGCCGGCGTGGCGCGCGCTGACACGGTATTCGCCGGCCGGCAGCGGGCGCGACAGCCAGGCACCGCTGCCGTCCACGCCGACCACGTCGATGACGGCGGAGGCTTCCGCCGACGAGGCGATGCGCACCTCGCTGTCAGGCAGCGGACCACCGTCAGCGGCGATCACGCGGCCGGAGACGGCCCACCCTGCCTGCAGGATCAGGCGGGTCGGCGCCGGTGGTGGACCGGCACGGGACAGGACGATCTCCGGGCTGGGGCGCGAGGCTTGCTCACCGTGGATGGCCCGCACGGTGTAGACCCCGGGGCCCAACCCTGCGAAGGCGAAGCGGCCGTCGCCGCCCGTCTGCGCCCGGCGTTGCGGCTCGACGGTCTCGCCGCCCAGCAGAACCAGCGCCGCGGGGACGGACGCGCCGCCGTCGGTCACCACGGTCCCCAGCAGGGTCTGGGCGACGCCGTCCAGGTGCACCAGCAGCGGCACCGCGTCGGGCTTGATCAGTGAATCGAGTGAATCGAGATGCGTCGGCGGAAAGCCGGGCGCCTCCGCCAGCAGATCGTGGGGCCCCGGCCCCAGGTCGTGAAATTCGAAGCGGCCGGCGGCATCCGCCACGGTTCGCAACGGCGCACCGTCGCTCCGGCCGGCGCCGAGGCCTCCCCCGGCATCCCGGTTGGCCCGCGGCCACAGCAGCACGCGCGCCTCGGGCACTGGTTGCAACTGACGATCGACCACCTGACCGGCCAGGCAGAACGACGGACCCCGCTGTGGCGGGGCGGAGCTTGCCGAACCGGCGTTGCGGTGTTCGGACTTGCCCTGCGTTGGTGCGTGCGATGATCCGCCGCCACGACGGCAAGCCCCCAGCCCGGTCAGGCTCAGTGCGGCGATGAAGGCGACGACTACCCCGGCCCGGGCGCGGGCGCGGGCGCCCGGTGAAATGCCCTGCCCTGCCGAGGGTGGAAGCATCGATCGCCGGCTTGCGGAAAGCATCGCTCGATGCTAAAGGTACCCGCCTTCCGGAGGAAATTATGCCTGCGCAGTGTGCCGTCTGCGGAAAACAACGTCGAGTCGCCAACAACGTCAGCCACTCGAACATCAAGACCAAGAGCATCCAGCGACCGAACCTGCGCCGCGTCCACACCAAGGTGGGCGGCACCAGCATGCACGTCCGTGTGTGCACGCGCTGCCTGCGCTCGGGCGCGGTCGTCAAAGCCTGACGCTCGCTTCGCTCGCTGCGCGAAAGGGGCCTGCTGGCCCCTCTCGCGGGCTCTCCCCGGCGCGACAAGAGCCGAGCCCGGATTCTGCTCGGCATCCGATGTCTCCGGCGGGCAATGCCGGACGAATTTCGGCAACGCTGTTGCGAGGTGGCAGCGGGGAAGCCTAT
Source organism: Polyangia bacterium (assembly GCA_035577105.1). Lineage (GTDB taxonomy): Bacteria > Myxococcota_A > Polyangia > Fen-1088 > Fen-1088 > DATKEU01. Next base: position 6,520 of record DATLVT010000241.1, on the reverse strand, counting down.
GCTGAGTTCGTGATGAAACCGGCGCCGGGGCAGATCATCCACAAGAAGCGTCGGGCGTCGATGCTGGTGCCGGAGACGGCGGGGTCGCTGATGGGACCGTTGCTGGCGCGGCTGGGCGGCACCGGGCGGGCGCTGGAGTTTCGGGTGTTCGAGTGTTATCAGGCGACGGTGGGCGAGATGCTGCGGGCGCGGACGGCGCCGGAGCGGCTGATGGGCACGACGCTGCTGGTGCGCGTGGAGAGCTCGGCGCTGGGTCACGAGCTGTCGATGTTGAAGGGCGAGATCCTGGTCAAGATGACGGAGGCCCTGGGGCCCAGCGTTGTCACCGACATCCGCACGCGCGTTCGTCCGCTGGCGGCGCCGTAGTCGTCGTAGCCGGCGCGGTCGCCTTGGTCGTTACGGCGCGGCGATGGCGTCGCGCAGGGAGCGCACGAAGGCGGACAGTTCGGGGACCGGGTCGCGTCCGGCGGCGACGGCCTTCTGGATCAACTGCACGGCGGCGGTGCCGACGGCCACGCCGTCGGCGAACTGGGCCACCTCGCGGGCGTCGGCCGGTGTCTTGATCCCGAACCCGACCACCACCGGGACCTTGGAGCCGGTGGCTGCGCGGATGGCGGCGACCTGGGCGCGCGGTTCAGCGACGTTGACCAGGCGGGTGCCGGTGATGCCGGTCAGCGACACGTAGTAGATGAACCCGCTGGCCACGGTCGCCGCGGCGGCGATGCGCGCGTCGTTCGACGTCGGGGCCAGCAACGGGATGAAGTCCAGGCCGCGCCGGATCAAGGCCTGGGTCAGCTCCTTGTCCTCGTCGGGCGGATAGTCGACGCACAGGACGGCGTCGGCGCCGGCGTCGGCGGCGCGCAGGGCGAAGATCTCCGGCCCCATGATCACGATCGGGTTGGCGTAGCCGAAGAGCACCAGCCCCACGCGCGGATATTTCTCGCGCACCGCCTGGCAGAGCTCCAGCGTGCGGCGGAGGCCACCGCCCGCCCCCAGGGCGCGGTGCATGGCTGCCTGGATCACCTCGCCGTCGGCGGAGGGGTCGCTCCAGGGGACGCCGATCTCGATGATGTCGGCGCCCGCCTCGGCCGCGGCCAGCAGCAGGCGCAGGCTGGTGGCGCCGTCGGGATCGTGGGCGGTCAGATACAGCACCAGCGCCTTGCGCTTCTCGGCGCGCGCCCGCTGGAAACAGGCCGGCAGGCGACTCACCGGACCACGCCCAGACGCTTGGCGATCGTGTCCATGTCCTTGTCGCCGCGCCCCGACACGTTGACGACCACGACGCTGTCCTCGGGCAGCGCGGCCACCACCTTTGGCAGCGCGGCGATGGCGTGCGAGCTCTCCAGCGCCGGCAAGATCCCCTCGGTGCGGGCCAGCCGCTGGAATCCCGACAAGGCCTCTTCGTCGGTCACCGAAAAATACTGGGCGCGCCCCGTGTCCTTCAGGAAGGAATGTTCAGGACCGACGCCCGGATAGTCCAGCCCCGCCGAGATCGAATGGGCTTCGGCGATCTGACCTTCGTCGTCGCACAGCACGTACGACCGCGCGCCGTGCAGGATTCCCACCCGCCCCAGGCCCAGCGTCGCCGCGTGGCGCCCCGTTGACAGCCCCTCGCCCGCCGCTTCGATGCCGAACAGCTTGACGTTGGCGTCGGGGACGAAGGCGTGAAAGAGGCCCATGGCGTTCGAGCCGCCGCCCACGCACGCCACGCAGGCGTCGGGCAGGCGCCCTTCCGCCTCTTGCACCTGGTCGCGCGCCTCGCGACCGATCACCGCCTGCAGCTCGCGCACCAGCGTCGGATACGGGTGCGGGCCGGCCACGGAGCCGATGATGTAATGGGTGTCGCGCACGTTCGTCACCCAGTCGCGCAGGGCTTCGTTCATGGCGTCCTTCAAGGTCGCCGTTCCTTGCGAGACAGCGTGCACCTTGGCGCCCAGCAGCTTCATCCGAAAGACGTTCAGCGACTGGCGCTCGACGTCGACGGCGCCCATGTAGACCTCGCAGGGCAGACCGAACAGGGCGCAGACGGTGGCGGTGGCGACGCCGTGCTGGCCGGCGCCCGTCTCGGCGATGATGCGTGTCTTGCCCATCCGCCGCGCCAGCAGGATCTGTCCCAGGCAGTTGTTGATCTTGTGCGCGCCGGTATGACAGAGGTCCTCGCGCTTGAGGTAGAGGCGCACGCCACGGCCCAGCTCGGCCGACAGGCGCGCCGCGAAGCTGAGCGGCGTGGGACGCCCGACGTAATCGCGCAGCAGGCGATCGAACTCGTTGGTGAAAGCCGGGTCGACGCTGGCGGCGGCCCAGGCGGCGCTGAGCTGATCCAGCGAGGGGATCAGCGTCTCCGACACGTAACGGCCGCCAAAGGTGCCGAATCGTCCGGGGATCTGCGTCGTCGTGGAAGGACCGGTCGTCGTCATTGCGCTGGACTATATCCGAGCGAAGCGGCCGCGGCACGCGCCGCCGCGACGAACGCGGCCACCCGCGCGGGATCCTTGCGGCCGGGCGCCGCCTCGACGCCGCTGGCCACGTCCACGCCGTCGGGCGTGGTGGCGGCGATGGCGGCCGCCACGTTCTCGGGCGTCAGGCCGCCCGCCAGCAGAAAGGGGCGCACGCCCAGGCGAGCGATCAGCTCCCAGGGGGCCGCCTGCCCGCCCCCGCCGAACCCGTCGACGAAAGCGTCGTACAGACGCAAGGCGCCGGACCAGTCGTCCTGGTCGACAAACGATGCGGCGTCACGAACGCGAACGGCGCGAATGATCGCCGCCCGATCAAAGCCGGCCTGGCCGAAAAAATCCGCCGCGTGCTCATCGCCGTGCAGCTGAACGCGATCCAGGCCCAGGTCGGTGACGGCGCGGCGGACGTCGTCGGGCGCGGCGTTGACGAAGACGCCGACCTTGAGGACGCCGCGCGGGATGGCCGCCACCACGTCGCGGGCCGCCGCGCCGGCGAAGCGCTTCGACCCGGGCCACAGGTTGACGCCGACGGCGTCCGCCCCGGACCGCGCCGCCATCACCGCGTCGGCGGGCGTGGTGACGCCGCAGATCTTGATCAGCAGCGGCGGCTTCACGCCAGCAGCTCGCGCAGGGCGGCGCCCGGATCCGCGGCGCGCATCAACGTCTCGCCGACCAGCACGGCGTCGATCCCGGCGGCGCCCAGGGCGCGCACGTCGGCGGCGTCGCGAATACCCGACTCGGCCACCATCACCCGATCGGGCGGCACCAGCGGGCGCAAGCGGATGGCCAGATCGCGGTCCATGGTGAACGTCTTGAGGTCGCGGTTGTTGACGCCGATGATCCGGGCCCCCAGCGCCACCGCCCGCCGCACCTCGGCCTGGTCGTGGGCCTCGACCAGGGCATCCACGCCGTAATCGCCGGCCGCTTGCAGCAGCACGGCGATGGCCTCGTCGGACAGCGCCGAGACGATCAGCAAGATGGCGTCGGCGCCGGCGGCGCGGGCCTCGGCCACCTGATAGCGGTCGACCATGAAGTCCTTGCGCAACACCGGAATGGTCACCGCTTCGCGGGCGGCGCGCAGGTCCTCCAGGCCGCCGCCAAAGAACGGCTCGTCGGTCAGCACCGACAGCGCGGCCGCGCCGCCGGCGGCATAGACGCGCGCCGTGGGTGCCGGGTCGGCGCCTTGCCGGATCCAGCCGGCGGAGGGCGAGCGTCGTTTGAACTCGGCGATGCAGGTGACCTTGCCGGGGCGGCGCAGGGCCAGCCCGAACCCGCGCGCCGGCGGCTGGGCGCGCGCCGCCGCCTCCACGTCGGCCAGCGAGCGCTGTTGCCGCCGTACGGCCAGGTCGCCGCGCGTGCGCGCGATGATGTCGTCCAGGATCATGCTGCTCTGCTCGTGCTCGTTCGGTGTGGCGTCAGGTGGTGCCCGGCGGCAAAGGGACGATGCCGCGCAGCTTTTCCAGCACCGCGCGGGCCGCGCCGCTGCGCAGGGCCTCGGCGGCGCGCCCGGCCCCCGCCCTCAGGTCGGGGACCGCGTCGGCCACGTACAGCCCGGCGGCGGCGGCCATCAGCGCCGCGTTCTGCACGGCGACGTGGGCGCGGCCGTTCAGCGCCTCGACGATGACGCTGGCGTTGAACCCGGGCTCGCCGCCCAGCAGGCCGGCCGGATCGGCCGGCTCCAGACCAAAATTGGCGGGGCCGATCTCGTACACGCGCACGCCGCCGTCGCGCAGCTCGGCGACGAAGGTGTTGCCGGCGGGGGCGATCTCGTCCAGGCCGCCGGCGCCGTGAAAGACCATGGCCCGGCGCGAACCGAGATCGCCGTGGGCGCGGGCCAGTGGCTCGCAGCGCTCGCGGCTGAAGATGCCGTTGACGTGAAACCGCGCGCCGCAGGGGTTGGTCAGCGGGCCCAGCAGATTGAAGATGGTGCGCATGGCCAGCTCCTTGCGCACGCCGGCCACGTGCCGGGTGGCGGCGTGATGCACCGGCGCGAACATGAAGGCCAGGTGCGCCTCGCGCAGGCAGCGCGCCGCTTCGTCGGGCGTGGGCGCGGGCTTGATCCCCAGCGCCTCGATCACGTCGTGCGAACCGGAGCGCGACGACTGGGCGCGGTTGCCGTGCTTGGCCACGGTCACGCCACACCCGGCGACGATGAACGACGCCAGCGTCGAGATGTTCACCGACCGCGAGCCGTCGCCGCCCGTGCCGCAGGTGTCCAGGCAGACCTCCTGATCGAACGCCACCGGCGTCATGCGCGCGCGCATGGCCCGGGCGGCGCCCACGATCTCGCTCACGGTCTCGCCTTTCATGCGCAGCGCCACCAGCAAGGCGCCGATCAGCGCGGGGGTCCCCTGCCCGTCCATGATCTGGCCGACCACGACGGCCATCTGCTCGGCCGATAGATCGTGTCGGTCGGCCACCTGGGCGATGGCGTCGCGGATGGCGGCGCCGCCCGCCGGCGCCGCGGGCGCCGTCGCGGTCGCAGCCGTTGCCGCTGTCGAAGCCGTGTCTGTCGTGGTCGTGCTCATGGGCGCCCCCGCTTCTCCAGAAAGTTACGCAGCAGATCCTTGCCCGCGGTGGTCAGAAACGATTCGGGATGAAACTGCACGCCTTCGACGGCCAGGGTCTTGTGGCGCAGTCCCATGATCTCCTCGTCCCAGGTCTTGGCGGTGACTTCCAGACAGTCGGGCAGCGTCTGCCGCTCGACGATCAGCGAATGATAGCGCGTGGCCTCGAAGGGGTTGGGCAGGCCGGTGAAGGCTCCTTTTTCGTCGTGAAAGATCTTCGACGTCTTGCCGTGCATGACCTGCTTGGCCCGGATCACCTTGCCGCCGTACGCCTGGCCGATCGCCTGGTGCCCCAGACACACGCCGAAGATCGGGATCTGTCCGCCATAGCGCTTGATCACCTCCAGGCTCATGCCCGCTTCGTTCGGTGTGCACGGCCCGGGCGAGATCACGATGTGCGACGGGGCCAGCGCCTCGATGGCGGCGGCCGGGATCTCGTCGTTGCGCACGACGCGCACCTCCTGCCCCAGCTCGCCCAGGTACTGGACCAGGTTGTAGGTGAACGAATCGTAGTTGTCGATGACCAGCAGCATGTCAGCCTGTCAGCTTACCAGCATGGCCAGACGGGCCATCTCCACGGCGGTGACCACCGCCCGCGCCTTGTTCACGCACTCGGCGTGTTCGTCGGCGGGGACGCTGTCGGCGACGATGCCGGCGCCGGCCTGAACATTGATGGTGTCGCCCAGCGTGACCAGGGTGCGGATGGCGATGGCCAGGTCCAGATTCCCCGCGTACGAGATGTATCCGACGGCGCCGCCGTAGATGCCGCGCCGGGACGGCTCCAGCTCCTCGATGATCTCCATGGCCCGGATCTTGGGCGCGCCGCTCAGCGTTCCCGCCGGGAAGGCCGCCCGGATGACGTCGGCCGGCCGCTGCCCGGGCGCCAGGCGGCCGCGCACGTTGGAGACGATGTGCATGACGTGCGAGTAACGTTCGATGGTCATCACGTCGTCGATGCGGACGGAGCCGGCGGCCGTGACGCGACCGACGTCGTTGCGACCAAGGTCGATCAGCATGACGTGCTCGGCACGTTCCTTGGGATCGGCGGTCAGCTCGGCGGCCAGCGCGGCGTCCTCGGCGGGCGTGGCGCCGCGGCGGCGCGTACCGGCCAGCGGGCGGACGGTGACCTCGCCCCCCTCCACCCGCACCAGACACTCGGGCGAGGCGCCGGTGACCACCGCCTCGGGGAACTCCAGGTGAAACATGTACGGCGACGGGTTGGTCACGCGCAGGGCCCGGTAGACGTCGAAGGGATCGATCTCGCCGCGGGCCACCTGAAAGCGCTGCGAGTAGACGACCTGGAAGGCGTCGCCCGCCAGGATGTACTCCTGGATCCGGCGCACGCCCGCCTCGTACGTCTCGCGGGCCACCGTGGTGCGTGGGGCCGGGACGTTGCCTGGGCGGGCCGGATCGAGGGGCCGCAGGGACGGCGCCGGCCGGGCCAGCCGGTCCAGAATGGCATCGATGCGCTGGCAGGCAGCGTCATAGGCCTTGCCGGGA
>DATLVT010000240.1:0-5798 GCA_035577105.1 Polyangia bacterium | reverse complement strand
CTCGAAGGTGCTTTACACCCTGTACTCGGCCTACGGCGGCACCGCGCCGACCTTCGGCAAGGACCTGGGTCAGGTCTCCAGCGGCCTGCCGGAAATGCTGGCGTGAGGCGGGTCGGTCGTCCTCTCCTCGTCGCCGTGCTGGCGGCGGCGTCTTCCGCGATCGCCTGTGCGTCCAGCTCGAGCGGGGGTGAGAACACGGGCTCGGGCGGCAGCACGGGTGGCGGCAGCGGCGGCGCTTCCTCGGTCGGCGGCGGCGGCGCCACCGCCGGTGGGGGCGGCGCCAAGGGCGGCGGCAGCGGCGGGTCCGGAAGCGTGACCGGCGGCGGCGGGTCTGTCCCCAATGACGGCGGGGCCGTCGCCAGCGCACCGGTGATGGCCGTCAAGGGCCCGGACGTGACCTTCACCGAGTTCCCCATCACCGATGGCGGCCCGATGACGGCGTCGCCCGGAGGGATCTGCGCCGGCCCTGACGGGCGCATCTGGTATCTGCACCAGAACACCGGCCCCAGCGCCACCGGCGCCGTCGACATCAACGGCGGCAAGTTCGTTTATTACAAGATCGGGATCTACAACATCGGGCCGGTGGCGATTGTCAACGGGCCGGATGGCAACATCTGGTACACGACGCAACAACGCCTGGGCCGGATGGCGCCTTCGGGCAGTTACACCGAGGCCCTGGCGCCGCAGCAGGCCCAGACCGGCGGCCTGGTCAAAGGCCCCGACGGCAACCTCTGGTTCACCGAGCCGATCGTCAACCGCATCGGCTACAGCACCCCGTCCCTTCAGATGAAGGATTTCCCCGTCCCCGGCACGGGGAAAAATCCCAACGACATCACCCTGGGGCCCGACGGCAACCTCTGGTTCACCGAGACCACCGGCAACCAGATCGGCCGCATCACGCCGACGGGCACCGTCACCGAGTTCCCGGTTCCCACGCCGGCCAGCTTTCCGAACGCCATCACCGCCGGCCCCGACGGTAACCTCTGGTTCACCGAGCACGACGGCCACAACATCGGGCGCATCACGCCAAGCGGGACAGTCACCGAGTTCGGCATCCCGTCGGGGGCGCGACCCTACGCCATCACCAACGGCCCTGACGGCAACCTGTGGTTCACCGAGCCGGGCAGCTTCAACGCCATCGGCCGCTGCACGCCGATGGGCGGCATCTCCGAATACCCGATCCCCTCGCCCAACACCGACGTGATGGGGATAACCGTCGGCCCCGACAAGAACCTGTGGTTCGCCGAGCGCGACGCCAACAAGATCGCCCGCCTCAGCAACCTCACCGGCGGGGGCAACGTCAGCAGCGTCGCCGGAGACGCCCTGGGTGGCAGCGTCGTCAATTCAGGCGGCAAGTGCACCGTCGATCACGACTGCATCGCCAGCGGCAAAGGCTGTGGCGGCGACGTCTGCAGTCACAAGAGCGCCACGGCCGTCTGCACGCTGGCGGTCGGCAACGATCCAGGCTGGTGCAACACCAGCGCCGATTGCTGGTGCACCGTCGAGGGTGCCACCTGCGACGCCGCCACGCACCACTGCTCCCTGACCGTGCCGTAGCGCCGCGCCGAGCGCTGCGCCAGCGACTGGCGTCGCAACGGGCGCCCCAGGGTGACGCGACTGGAGGCTGGACCAGACGGTTTTTCGCCTAATGAAGGCGGAGCCGGAAAGGTTCTGCGGATTGACTCAATCATTATAAGTGCCCCACCCCACGACCGTGGCGCGGGCGGCGCCTTGAAGCTGCGATGGATGATGACCCGCAAATGGTCCTTGCTGTTGTTTGCGCCCTCGATAGCCGCTTGCGCGGCGTCGGAGACGGCGGCCCCGTTGCGACCCGATGGAGGGCAGACGGTGAATAGTCTGGACGCTGGCCACGAGCAGCGGCAGCCCGACAGCGACGACGTCGGCGCGCCGGCGAACGCCGATGCATCCCTGGATGCCGCGTTGATGGATGCGCGCGCCAGCGATGGCGCGTCTGGGGCGGCCTGGTGGAATCCCATGTTCTCGCGCCGGCGGCTGCTGGCCTTCGACGCCCGTCTGGCTGCGTCCACGCCCGGCCAGTCGGATTTTCCCGTCGCCCTCAAGATTCCGGCGAACACGATCGATCCGGCGGCAGCGGGCGTCGCGGGCGCCGACGTCCGGTTCGTCGATGCGTCGGGCAAGGTGCTGGCGCGCGACATCGAATCCTGGGATGCGCAGGGTGCGGCGATCGTCTGGTTGAAGTTGCCGACTCTTCCTGTCGACAGTGCCGCGCCTCTTTACATGTATTACGGCGCCGCCGGTTCACCGCCGCCCGCCGGTGATCGCCAGGCCGTGTGGCCGACCCCGTATGCCGCCGTCTGGCACTTTGCCGGCAAGGCCGACGACGCAACGATGAATCATTTCGACGGCGCGGCGGTGCAGGCGGCGTTCGACGCCGGCAAGCTGGGGCAGGCCGCGAAGTTCAGCGGCGCGGCGCACGATCACATCGGCCTGGCGCGTGGTGCTGCCATCATCAGCGGCGCCCAGGCGGTCACGGAGTCGGCCTGGGTCAAGACCGGCACCATCGACAAGGGCAGCTTCGGCGCGGTGCTGGCGATCGGCACCGCCGACAAGACGGGCGATCTGGGTCGCACGCAGCTCTATGTCTGGGGCAGCAGCGCCAGCTATCCGTTCGGCGGGCAGCCGCTGCGCAACGCGCTTTACGGCGAGATCAACCCCGACGAGGTGCCCAGCGGCTGGGATTTTGTCGCCTCTCCGGTCGACGCCATTCAACCGGGTCAATGGCACTACATCACGGTCGTCTTCGACGCCAAGGGCAAGTCGACCAGCGTCTATGTGGATGGGGCGCTGGTGGCGGGGCCGCTGGAGACGCCGGGGCATGGCGGCGGGGCGCCACGGGCAGGCAACTGGACGCACACGTCCTTTCCCACCACGCCCACCGATCGGGTGGTGATCGGCGCGCTGGAGGACCTCAGCCACGGTTATTTCGACGGTCTCATCGATGAGCTGCGCGTGGAGACCGTGGCTCGTTCGGCGTCGTGGATCGCGGCCCAGGCCATCGCCGTCACGGGCGATGCCATCACCTTGGGCCCCGAGGAGCACGCGCCATGAGGGCGAACGCCAGAGACGCGATCCGCGATCGGGCCATGATTGGTGCGGCTGTGGCTTGTTGCCTTGGTGGCTTGCTGGCCTGCGGCGCCGGTTCTGACGCGAGCCCGGGCGGCGGCGGCGGTTCGAGCATGGGCACGGGCGGCACGGGCGGCAGCGGCGGCGGCGGCACTGGCGGCACCGCTGGTCCTTCCGGAACCGGCGGCGTGATGGGCAACCAGGGCAAGGCGGGCGCGTCGGGCTCGGGTGTCGACGACGGCGCGCTCTTCAAGGACGCCGGCTCGATCACCAGCATTCTCGCCGACGCCGGCGCTCCCCAGACAACGCCCGATGCCGGCCCCAGCACGATGAAAGAGACCGGGGGATCGGGCGCTCCGGGGGACGGCAACATGGCGACCGGAAAAGTCAGCGGCTTCGGTATCAAGGCGGTCTTCACGCAGAACGGCGTGGACGTAACCCTGGTCATCACGGCCACGAATTGCCCGCAGGGAATGCACACCTTCACCATCCACGAAGGCTTTGCCTGCGACGATCCCACCAAGGGCCCCGTGTGGGGCGGTGGAAAACGGGGCGCTGGCATTCCCCCTCTGGTCTGCGACGCCACGAAGCACGGCAGTTTGACCTACACGCGAACGGCCGCTGATCCGTCGACGAACTGGACGGTAGCGGATCACAACCCGACAACCGACCTCACCCTTCACCCACTGATGGCGGACACACAATGCGGAACATTTTTCTAGGGAGAGCAAGTGTCCTGGCAGCCTTTGTGCTGGCGAGCAGCGCCTGCACCGGCACTGTCGGTTCCCCCGGCGGTGAGACCACGGGTCCCGTGGGCGGTGGCAGCCCCCCCGGCGGGACCGTCGGCCCTCCCACGGCCAAGGGCCCGTGCGACCGGGCGGCGTCACTGGGGCCGGCCCGCCTCTGGCGCCTGACCGACCAGCAGTACGTGAGGTCGGTCTCCCAGGTCTTCGGCGTGGTGGTGCCGCCGGAGGTCACCGCCCCCGACACGCAGCCGGCGGATTTCACCAACCTGTCGGAGATCGTGTCGATCGACAGCCGCGCGGCAGGCGCCTACGCCACGACGGCCAGAACGGCGGCCCTGGCGGCGGCGAAGGCCAACCTCGGCACGTTTCTCCCCTGCGGGGCGGGAAGTCCGTCCGACGGCTGTGTCCAGTCCTTCATCCGTAACCGTGTCTCACGCGCCTTCCGGCGTCCGGTGACCGACGGCGAGGTCACCTCCCTGATGGCGCTTTACCACATGGGCGCCGCGGACGACGTGGCGACCGGTGTCGGCCTCATCATCGAGGCGACGTTGCAGTCGCCGTCGTTCCTCTATCGCACCGAGATCGGCGCGCCCGTGGCGGGTGGACCGACGGCCCGTACCGCCCTGACCGCGTACGAAGTGGCGACGGCGATCTCGTTCGCGCTGCTTGACTCAGTTCCCGACGACACGCTGTGGAAAAAGGCCGAGGACAGGTCGCTCCTGACCACCAAGGTCCTCGCCGGCGAGATCGATCGCCTGCTGGCGTTGCCCGAGGTTCAAGCCAACCTGAGCCACAACGCGGGATTCTGGCTGGGCGTCGAGCGCCTGCATCAGACGGAAAAGGAGACCAGCGCCGGCTACTTTCCGGAGTTCACGCCGGCGCTGAAGCAGGACCTTTACGACAGCGCGCGCCTGTTCGTGCGCGACGTGCTGACGACGGGAAAGGTCACTGACCTGCTGACGTCGTCGCGCATGTACGTCAACGACAACCTGGCCAAGCTCTATGGCTTGCCCGGTGGCATGGGGAGCGATCTGGTCCCGATGAACGTCTCCCTGCCAGAGCGGAGCGCCGGGATCCTCACCCAGCCCGCGGTGCTGGCGGCCTTTTCGCGCCCGGCCCGGGGCGATCCCATCCACCGCGGGTTGTTCATCTACAACTCGATCGTTTGCGGCTCCAACATTCCAGAGCCACCGGCCAACGCGCTGGCGATCGCCGCCAACTTTCCGGCCAACGCCAGCGAGCGCGAGCTGGCGAATCTGCGGGCCACGAACCCCAACGGCTGCGCGACCTGCCACGGCATGTTCGATCCCCTGGGACTGGCGACCGAGCGTTACGATCCGATCGGCCGATACCAGGCGACGGACGCCCATGGCGCCCCCATCGACGACTCCGCGGTCCTCAGCAGCCTGGGCCCCGACATCGACGGGCCCATCTCCGGATTGCCGGCGCTGGTGGACAAGCTGAAGACCGGCCGGCGCGTCGCCGACTGCGCGGCGACCAACCTGGCGGAGGTGGTCCTGGGCCGCAGCGTTGTCGAGGACAACTCCTGCGCTCTGCAGGATGCCAAGAATCAGTTCGCAGCCTCGGGATCCTTCAACGACTACTTCCGCGCGCTGCTGACGTCTCCTGGGTTTCTGACTCGTGACGGCGACAAATGAGAGGGCCCCACATGAAACTGCGCGACTCACTCAAGCACATTCCGCGGCGGACGTTACTGGCCGGCATGGGGACGACTGCGGCGGGCGTCATGCTGCGCCCGCTGTTCGCCTCCGCCGCCGGCGCGTCGCCGACGCGCCTGCTGGTTGTTCATCGACCATGCGGCACCTTCCTGGACGCGTTCTTCCCCGCGGGGGGCGACGCCACGACGTTCACCCTCCCCTCCATCCTGGAGCCGTTCGCCGCCGTCAAGGACAACATGGTGATCCTCAACGGCGTGAACTGCCCGCG
>DATLVT010000239.1:0-6612 GCA_035577105.1 Polyangia bacterium | reverse complement strand
TTCCTTGTCGCCCAGGCGATCGCGGTACAGCGTGGCCAGCTCGGACATGATGGGGACGCGCACCGCGGGGTCTTCGATCACCCCCAGCTGCTTTTCCCGCAGCTCGGCCAGCTTGGCGTAATCGCCGCTGGCCGACAGCAGATCGGCCAGACGCTGCCAGGCCGGCCCGGTCGGCTCCTCCAGCGTCGCGATCTCGGCATAGACCCGCTGCGCCTCGGCGGAGTCCGCCAGATCGTGCTCGGCCAGCTGCGCGCGCTTGTACAAGAACTGGGCGCGCTCGTCGGACGAGGTCGCCGCGGCGATGCGCTCGCGGAAATACCGATCCAGCTCGTGAAATTGCCGGCCACGCCGGTAGATCTCCTCCAGCAGCGCCGACGATTCGGCGTGCCCCGGGACGACGGCCAGCGCCCGGCGCAGCGCCGCGATGGCGTTGGCGTCGTCGCCGGTCTCGTGGCGCCGCCGGGCCACCTGGATGGACAGCGCGGCCGAGCGTTCAGGCCCGTCGGCCCCCACCCAGTTGGGGTTGGCGTAGATCGACGCCAGCAGCTCCAGCGCCTTGTCGTCGCGCGGCCGCAGGCGAATGACCTCGCCCAGGCGCTGGGCGGCGGCGTCCAGCTCTTCCAGCTTCTCGGCGAGGACCCGCCCGATGGCCAGCAGCAGGTCGGCCCGGCGTTTGGCGTCGGTGGTCGATTCCAGCTCCAGCTCGTAAAGGCGAACGACGCTGCGGTAGTCGCCCAGGGCCCGGTAGATCTTGCGCGCCGACTCGACCGACTTGATGTTCTCGGGGGCCAGCTTGGCCGGGCGCTGCGTGTTGCGCACGCTGCGTTCCAGCCGGGCAAAATGGTTGACGAAGAGCTGGCCCATCTCCGACTGCAGCTCGGCGATGCGGGCCGGGTCGCGCGTGCGGGCGACGGCGGCGGCCTCCATCTCCAGCATGGTCATGTAGTCGGCCGTGCGGCCCTGCTCGCGGTAGATGTCCTTCAGGCGCGCGGTGGCCCGGATGTGGCTGGGGTCGCGATCGACGGCGTTGGCCAGATCGGCCTCGGCGCCGGCCGGATCGCCCAGCTGGTCCATGCGCAGCTCCGACGCCAGGTAGAAAAGTTCGGCCGCCTTTGGCCCGTCATCGATGGCCTGGGCCCGGGTCTCGTAAAGGACGACCAGGCGGTCGTGTTGCTGGGCCTGTCGGTAGGCCTTGCGCAGGGCAGCAAAAACCTCCGCGTCCGCGGGGTTTTTCTGCAGGGCGGCTTCGTACTCGCGAACGGTCGGCATCGTGGCTGTTGTCCGGGCCGGTCGTCCATCGACCCCAGGCCCGATGACGAAGAGGTAGGGACGTTATCACTAGCCTCTCCGGAAACCAAGCCGGCGTTCGTTAACTAAGATTCTGTAATCGCTCGCTAATTGGGTGCGCCGGCGTACGGTCGGCGCACCCGGCGCTGCATCGCGCGGACTAGTCCGTCGGCGTGCCGGCGTCGTCGGGAGGAGGCGGCGGCGCCTCGCAGACGCCGGCGTTGCAAACGTCGCCCGGGTTGACGCAGTCGCCATCGCCGCCGCAGGGATTCCTGCACCCCGCCGGGTCGCATTTGTAGGCGCCGCAGGGTTGCGTCGCCGGAGAACAGGTGCCACCCGCGCACTGCGCCGCCTTGATCAGGGTGTTTCCGCTGCACATGGCCGCGCCGCACGACGTTCCGTCCGGGTATTTCGCGCAGGCGCCGGCCTGACAGGTGCCGTTGGTGCCGCAGGTATTTGAGTTCTGAACCGGGCATTTCGAGTCCGTGGTTCCATCACCGACGGCATGGCAGGTGCCGGTGCCTGCGCAGGTGTTGCAAGCGCCGCAGCTCGAGGTTCCGCAGCAGGTGCCGTCGACGCAGTTTCCGCTCATGCATTCACTGCCATCGACTCTCGTGCAGGAGCCTCCGTTGGCCTTCTTTGCTCCGCAAACCCCACCAGAGCAGATCTTTCCGGCCGCGCAGTCGTTGTCGCTCTGGCAGCTCACCTTGCAGCCGGTGGTGGTGCAGGCGTAGTTCTGGCAGTCCACGGTCGATCCCGGCGAACACGTCCCGGTGCCGCTGCACATCCCGATCGCCGTGAACATGCTGCCCGAGCAGGTGGCCATGCCGCAGACGGTGCCGCTGGCCTGGTTCGAGCACATGCCGTTGCCGTCGCACTTGCCCGTCTGGCCGCAGACCAACGGGTTTTGCGCCGGGCACATGTTGTGCGGCTCGTTGGCGCCGGGGGCGACGTTGGCGCAGCTGCCGGCGCTGTTGCCGACATTGCAGGACTGGCAGGTGCCGCAGGCGTTGCTGGTGCAGCAGACCCCATCCGTACAGAAGAGATCGGTCTGGCATTCGCCGGTGTTGGCGCACGCCTGGCCAGCCGGCTTCTTGTTGCCGCAGATGTTGTTCTTTGGATCGCACAGGTTGGGCGGCAGGCAGTCGGCGGTGGTGCCGCAGTTGCGGAAGCAATCGTTGGTGGCGGGGTTGCACAGGAAGGAGCCGCAGGAGGACATCGTGCCGCCTTTGTTGCAGGCGCCCTTGCCGTCGCAGGTCTTGGCCGTGGTTACCGTCGATGTTCCGGTGGGGCAGGAGGCGGCCAGGCACTGCGTGCCGGCCGGATATTTCTGGCAGGCGCCCGCGCCGTCGCATTTCCCGTTGTTTCCGCAGCTGGCGGCGCCGGTGTCGACGCAACGAGCGTCCGCCGTGTTGGCGGGCACCGGTTTGCACATGCCGACCATTCCCGGCAACGTGCAGGAGACACAGGCGCCGCTGCAGGCGCTGTTACAGCAGACACCTTGGGCGCAGGTCAGTCCGGTCTGGCATTCGCTGTTGCTCGAGCAGCTGCCTCCTGGCGGCTTCAAACCACAGGAGCCGTTGGTGCAAACCTGGCCGGTCGAGCAGTCGGCGTCGGCGGTGCAAGTCGCCTTGCAAGCGGCCACGCCGCACTTGTACGGGACGCAGGACGTGGCCGCCGGCGTGACGCAGGTGCCGGCGCCGTCACAGGTGGCGCGGGCGGTGAAGGTGGTGGTGTTGGGCGGGCAGGTGGGATCCTTGCACGACGTCCCCTTGGCGTACTTCTGGCAGCCGCCCGCTTCGCATTTGCCATTGTTGCCGCAGCTGGCGGCGCCCTGATCGACGCAGGTGTTGGTGCTGTCGGCCTGGCCCGCCGGCAGGTTGGTGCACGTCCCGCGCGAGTTGGTGAGCGCGCATGACTTGCAGACGCCGTCGCAGGCGGTGGCGCAGCAGATGCCCTGGGCGCAGATCTGGGAGATGCATTCCAGCGGTCCGTTGTTGCAGGAAGCGCCGTTCATCTTCTTGCCGCACGAGTTCCCGTTGCAGACGTTGGGCGGCACGCAGTTCTTGTCCTGCGTGCAGGCGTCAAAGCACTTGTTGCCGTTGCAAGCGAAGGGCGCGCAGGATTGCGAGCGGGGCGCCACGCAAGTCCCGGTGCCGTCGCAGGCCGAGGGTCCGACGTAGACGTTGTTGTTGCACGACTCGCCGGCGCAGGGCGTGTCCTTCTTGTAAATGCGGCAACCGCCGCCGCCATCGCAGCGGCCGTCGGTCTTGCAGCTGCCGGCGCCCATGTCCCTGCAGACGTTGCGCGAGTCGCTGCTGCCGTCGGGCAAGTTGGTGCAGCGACCCTTCGAAGACGGCAGGGCGCAGCTTCGGCAGGCGCCCTGACAGGCTTCCGTGCAGCAAACGCCGTCGACGCAGAAGTTCGACGCGCATTCCGAGTTGGCCGCGCAGGCCTGGCCGGGTTGCTTGGGACCGCAACTTCCGTTCACGCAGGCGTGTCCGGGCTGGCAGTCGGTGTCCGTCGCGCAGGGGACCTTGCAGGCGCCGTTGATGCAGCGATAGGGCGGGCATTCGTTGACGTCGGGCTGGCTGCAGGCGCCCTGGCCGTCGCAGGTGGCCGCGGTCAGCAGCCGGTCGCCCGAACAGAGCGGCGGCGAGCAGACGGTGCCCCGCGAGTACTTGTCGCAGTTACCCATGCCGTCGCAAGACCCGGTCTGGCCGCAACTGGCGGCCCCGCTGTCCTTGCAGACGCCGCGCGGGTCAGCCAGGCCGGCCGCGATCGGCCAGCAGGTGCCTTCGTGTCCGACCAGGTTGCAAGAGACGCAGGCGCCCTGGCAGCTGGATTCGCAACAGACACCGTCGTGACAGTGCTTGCCCTCGCAGTCATCGTCCTTGGTACAGACGGCGCCCTTCGGTTTGGCGCCGCAGCTTCCGGCCACGCAGGCATGTCCGGTCGAGCAGTCAGCGCTGGTGGTGCAGGCCGCCGCGCAGTCCTTTTGCGCCTGGTTGCAGGTGTAGGGGACGCAGATCTTGAGGCTGCCGGGCAGGCAACGTCCGTTTCCGGTGCAGACGTTGATGCCGCTGACCGCGGCGCCATCGCACGTCCCGGCCAGACAGACCGTGCCGGCCGGGTACTGTCGGCAGGCGCCGTTGCCGTCGCAGGTTCCGTCCAGTCCACAGGTCGCCACCTCGGACTTCTTGCACGTGGCCGGGTCGCGCGGCTTGAGGCCGGTGGGAACGAAGGTACAGGTCCCCATCATGCCGGGGACGTTGCAAGCCTTGCAGGTCTCCTGACAGGCGGAGGCGCAGCAGACGCCGTCGATGCAAAATCCGCTGTCGCAATCCGAGTCACAGCCGCAGGTGCTGCCCAGCGTTTTTCGCGGCGCCGCCGCGGCCAGACAGGCCACGTCACTGCCAGCGTCCCGCTTGATCGAATCGGGCCCGCCATCCGAGCCGCCGCGTCCGGGGCCGCCGCTGGGCGTGTTGCTGCTGCAGCTCATCTGGCCGGCACCAATCAGCAGCAGCACCGACAGGATTCGCACCGACAATTTCCGCCCGATTAGGTTATTCAATGTTAAACGCTCCCTGATGGTATGAGGCAATACGGAAAAGGTATCGCAAATGCCCTCCCATCAGAACGATTAATTTCCAACCCTTTCCCCCAAAAGGTTGGCGCACCGCCACCTACGCCCACGGGTTGCCCCCAGAACATGGGTTCGTCCGCCCCGTACCACAAGGCGTTGCGAAAAGCGCGTTCGTCAGAGCGAGCGCAGCGAGCGCGTTTAATGGCGGGAGGCGCGGCTCCGCCGCGCCGGCACCCGACCTCAAAGGGGGGGCTCGTGGGGGGGCCAGCAGGCCTCCCCACGCTCACCAGCAGGCCTCCCCACGCTCAGTGGTACAGAAAAATGATCTCGATCCGGTTGTTCTTGGTACGTCCGGCCGCGGTGCGGTTGTCCGCGATGGGATCGTCGCCACCCAGCCCGCTGACCAGCAGGCGCTTGGCCTCCACGCCGCGCGAGACCAGGGCCGAGAAGACGCCCTGCGCCCGCGCCGCCGAAAGGGCCACCAGCTCGCCGGACTTTCCTCGATTGTCGGTGTGTCCGATGACCTGCACCGGATAGGTCGGGTACTTATTGATGAGGGCGGCCACCGCGTCCAGCACGCTGTCCTTGCCGGGAGCCATCGACGTCTGGCGCTTGGTGAACAGATCCGGCAGGGCCAGCACCAGACGCTGCAGATTGCCGCGCCGTTCGCGACGCACCTGGGCGCTGGCGATCGCCGAGGCGTCACGCTCCAGCGCTTCGTCTCGGATCTTGTTTTGCGACTGCTGCTCGGCCTGCTCGTACTGCGGCTTGGCGACCTCGGTGGCCTTGTCGGCGTTATTCTTGGCCACCTCGGCGCTGGCCTGCGCGCCCAGCAGGTTGCCGCCCTTCACCTCGACCTGGGCCTTGGCGAACATCTCGGTGGCGGTCTGATATTCAGCCTTGGCGTATTTGCTGGCGTCGACCGTGTCGGCGGTACGCAGGGCCAGCTGAGCGGCGGCGATCTTCTGCTCCGTCGTCAGCTGCAGGGCCAGGCGCTGTTGCTCGGCCTGGGCCTTCTGCTGCTCGGTGCTCATCTGCTCCGACAGGCGGCGGCGATCGGCGTCCGCCGAGCGCCGCGCTTCACCCAGCTTGGTCAACAGGTTCACCTGCTCGGTGACCGCGGATAGATCCTTGGCCAGGCTGCCGTACTCCTCCTCGGCGGCCGCCTGCTCGCTGGACAGTTGCTGGATGCGCGCCTTCGCTTTTTCCTGCTCGGCCAGGGCCAGCGCCGTCTTCAGCTTGATGTGCGCCATCAAGGCGTCGCGGCGCGAGTCGTCGAGATCGTTCGACTGCCATTCCTCGCGTGCTTTTTCACCCAGGCGGTCGGCGGTCGACACCAGATCGGGCGATCGTTTGGTGGCGTCGGCCAGGGGCGCGGTTCGCTTGAGGCTGTCATAGGCCTCCAGCTCCCGCGGCTTGGGCGGCGTCGCACAACCGGCCAGGGCGGCGGCCAGCAGGGCGACGGTGAGCCAGCCGTAACTGCCACTGCGACTTGCACACGTGCGAAGGATCATTGCACGGTCCCTTCCAGCGCTTTCTTCTTTATGGTCATGTCCTGGAGGGCCTTCTTGGTCTTTTGAATCTTGTCGCGGACCTCGTCCAGCGAGGCCTCGCGCTTCTGCTGCTGCGCGCGCAGCTTGGCGGCGTTGATCTTCTGGCGGATCAGCTCGGCCTGCGCGATGCAACGATCCAGCACCTCACGGACCTCGTCGTATTCGTGCTTCGAGCGGAGGTTCCAG
>DATLVT010000238.1:0-14571 GCA_035577105.1 Polyangia bacterium | reverse complement strand
ATGGGCGGAATGCCGGTCAACGCAAAACGCGCCAGCGAGCGACCTTCGCTGACCATCTCCCGCTCGCCCTGCACGACGTGCAGATCGAAACCGGTCTGCTTGTCGGCGAACGTGGTGAAGGTCTGGGTGGCGCCGCAAGGGATCGTCGAATTGCGCGGGATCAGCTTCTCCACGACGCCGCCCATGGTCTCGAGGCCCAGCGACAGCGGCACCACGTCCAGCAACAGCACGTCGTCCGTGGCGCGCCCGCCCGCCAGGATCTCCGCCTGCACGGCGGCCCCCAGCGCCACCACCTCGTCCGGATCGATGTCGGTCAGCGGCTGTTGCCCGAACAGCGAGGCCACGAACCGCTGCACCAGCGGCATGCGCGTCGCGCCGCCCACCAGGATCACGCCGGAAAGCGCCCCCGGCTCGACGGCCGCGTCCTTCAGCGCGCGCCGCACCGGCCCCGCACAGCGCTCCAGCACCGGCTGCACCAGCGCCTCCATCTCGGCGCGCGTCAGCGACAAGGTCCGCGCGCCGCCTTCCGGCAACGTCAATGACACCGACGCGGTCTCTTTTTCGGTCAGCGCCTCCTTGGCCGCTCGCGCCGCGTCCAGCACCCGCCGCGCCAGCACGCGATCGCCGCCGGCGTCGTCGGCGATGCCCAGCGTGCGCAGAAACTTGCCGGCGATGGCCCGGTCAAAATCGTCGCCACCCAGCGCGGAGTCGCCGCCGGTGGCCTTCACCTCGAACACGCCGTCCTCCAGCTTGAGGATGGAGATATCGAACGTCCCCCCACCCAGATCGAACACGGCGAACGTCCCCTCGGCTTTCTTGTCCAGGCCATAGGCCAGCGCCGCCGCCGTCGGCTCGTTCAGCAGGCGCAGCACCTCCAGTCCGGCCAGCCGGCCGGCGTCGCGCGTGGCCTGGCGCTGCCCGTCGTCGAAGTAGGCCGGCACGGTGATCACCGCGCCCTCCAGCTCCCCGCCCAGCTGGAGCTCCGCTCGCTGGCGCAGCACCTTCAAGATCTCCGCCGACACTTCGATCGGCGTGACCGCCCGCTGGCCGCCGGCGACCTGAAACCGCACCACCGGATCGCCGGGCGCCGCCGGGGCGAAACGGTAAGGCGTCAGCTTGCGGGTGGCCTCGGCGTCGTCGGGGCCGCGGCCCATGAATCGCTTGACCGAGGCGATGGTGTCCTGGGGCAGCAGCGGCGCCAGCCGATCGCGCGCCTCGGCGCCGACCACGATGCGGCCGTCTGCACCGTAATGAACCACCGACGGCACGATGGCCTGGGCGTCGGTCTCGTCGCGCAAGCAAACCGGCTCGCCCGCGCGCACCACCGCCACCAGCGAATTGGTGGTGCCAAGGTCGATGCCGATCGCCCGACCCTTGCACGCCTCCTTGGTGCGCGACTGGCCCGGCTCCGCTATCTGGAACAGCGCCTCAACCATTAGACGCCCCAGATCCGCTCTCGGCCTGCGCCGCGACGGCCTCGTCGTGGACGGCCACCTCGTCCAGGAAGCGCCGGTAATAACGAACAGCCACCAGCTCGCCCGCCGCCTCTGTCACCGCCTGGGGCGGCGGCGGCGATGCCCCGGACAGCAGCCCCGCCACCCGGCTCATCGACTGCTCGGCGCGGGCCCGCATGGCCGTGGCCATCTGCTGCACTTTGGCGTCGTCGCCCTCCAGGCGCGCCTCACCCAGCTCCTGGCGCAACTCCAGGATCTCCGCCAGCAAAGCCGGAGGGGCGGTTTCCTTCTCCGTCTGCGTCTCCTGCTCCCGCGCTCGCATCAACCCCAGCAGATACTCCGCGCGCCGCACCGGATCCTTCAACGCCCGCCACGCTTCGTTCAGCTGAACGCTGCGCGCCAGCGACGCCCGCCGGGCCCGCGGATCGGCCCGCGCGAATCGGTCAGGGTGCAGCTTGCGCGTCAGCTCTCGGTAACGCTGCTCCACCGACGCCATGTCCAGGTCATAACGTCGCTCGACGCCCAGCACGCCAAAGAAATCGGCCCCCGGATCGGGTGGCAGCAGCGCACCGCAGTGCGCGCACTCCATCCCGCCACCGGCGGCCTTCTCACACGACCAGCAAACCACGGCGCCCTCTCAGAACTGGACGCTCTCGCCGCAGCCGCATGTGCCCTTGACGTTCGGGTTTATGAACTTGAACCCGCGGGCCATCATCGATGTGGCGTACTCCAGCGTCGAACCGTCGAGAAATCGGAAGCTCTTGGGATCGATGAAGACCCGCACCTTGTCGTCTTCGAACGACAGGACCTTGTCTTCCGGGCGCGGGTCGTTGTCGGCCCACTCGAAGAGATACGAAAACCCTGTGCAACCGCCGCCGCGGATCCCCACCCGCAGCCCCTTGGGCGGCGTGGCGCGCCCCTCGGACGCTTTCTTGATCGCCGCGATGGCGCGTTCTGTGACTGCAATGGCCATGACGCTCGCTTAGATGGCGGACTCCGCCTTTTCGGTTCGTTCGGTTCGTTCACCTGGCGCCGCCGGCACCGACGACTTCGCCGCTCGCTTGGCCTTGTAGTCAGCGATGGCGCTCTTGATGGCGTCCTCGGCCAGTACCGAGCAGTGGATCTTCACCGGCGGCAGATTCAGCTCTTCCACGATCTGCGTGTTCTTGATCTCCATCGCCTGATCGATGGTCATGCCCTTGACCCACTCCGTGGCCAGCGAGGACGACGCGATGGCCGAGCCGCAGCCGAACGTCTTGAACTTGGCGTCTTCGATGATGCCTTCGTCGCTGATCTTCAGCTGAAGCTTCATCACGTCGCCGCAGGCCGGGGCGCCCACCAGACCGGTCCCCACGCTGGGATCGTTCTTGTCAAAGCTGCCCACGTTGCGGGGGTTCTCGTAATGCTCCAGGACTTTTTCGCTATACGCCATGACGACCGTTACCTTTCTCGATGATCAGTGGGCAGCCCACTGGATGCTCTTCAAATCGATGCCCGCCTGCGCCATCTCGTACAACGGCGACAGCTCGCGCAGCTTGTTGATCTTGCCGACCACCAGGTTGATGACGTAGTCGACCTCTTCCTCGGTGTTGAAGCGGCCAATGCCGAACCGGATCGACGTGTGGGCCATCTCTTCCTCGACGCCCAGCGCCCGCAGCACATATGACGGCTCCAGCGACGCCGACGTGCAGGCCGACCCCGAAGACACCGCCACGTCCTTCAGCGCCATCAGCATCGCCTCGCCCTCGACATAGGCAAAGCTGATGTTCAGGTTGCCGGGCAGCCGATGTTCCATCGATCCGTTGACGAATGTGTCGGACACCTGCGACTGGATTCCTTTGCGCAGCCGCTCGCGCAAGGCCAGCGTGCGCGCTGACTCCGCCGCCATCTCCAGCCGGCACAGCTCCGCCGCCTTGCCAAAGCCGACGATGCCCGGCACGTTCAACGTCCCCGAACGCATGCCGCGTTCGTGCCCGCCGCCGTCGATCAGCGCGGTGATGCGCACGCGCGGCTTGCGCCGCACGTACAGCGCGCCGATCCCTTTCGGGCCGTACATCTTGTGCGCCGAGATCGACACCAGGTCGGCCCGCGCCGCATTCACATCAAAGGGGATCTTTCCGACGCCCTGAACCGCGTCGATGTGAAACAGCGCGCCGCGCTCTTTCACCACGGCGCCGATCTCATCGACGGGGTTGACGGTGCCGATCTCGTTGTTGGCCAGCATGATCGACACCAGGATGGTCTTGTCGGTCATGGCCGCCTTGACCGCCGCCGCCGTCACGCGGCCGTCGTCGGCCACCGGGACGTAGGTGACGTCAAAGCCTTCTTTTTCAAGGCGCTTGCATGTGTCCAGCACCGCCTTGTGCTCGGTCTGGGCCGTGACGATGTGGTTGCCGCGATCCTTGTGGAACTCGGCCGCGCCCTTGATGGCCAGGTTGTCGGACTCGGTCGCGCCCGACGTCCAGACGATCTCCTTGCCGCTGGCGCCGATCAACGCGCCGACCTGATCGCGCGCCAGGTCGGTGGCCTTCTCCGCCGTCCAGCCAAAGCTGTGCGAGCGGCTGGCGGCGTTGCCGAAGATCTCGGTGAAATACGGCAGCATCGACTCCAGCACCCGCGGATCGACCGGGGTGGTGGCGTTGTTGTCCATGTAGATGGGAAGTTTGAGGGCCATGTTCGTTTTCTTGGCTTCTTGGTCTGTTTGCTTGGTTGCCGGCCTATCGCCGCGAAATTCCTTCGTCCAGCAGCGGGGCCTTTCCACCGTGGCCATGAATGCCGCACGTGCCACACTCGCCTTGCGAGTGCGATGGTTCACACGAGCGGCAGCTGTCCATGTAAGCCAGCGTCTCGGTCAACTCGGTGACCAGGTGGGTCAGCCGGCCGATGGTCTCCTGCGTCTCTCGCAACTTGTCGGCGAAGATCTCGCGGATACGATCCATCGCCTTGGGGGCCGTGTCGCATTCTTCCCAGCCACGAAGGAAGGCTTTGATCTCGGTCAGGCTGAACCCCATGTCCTGGAGTTTTTGGATCCACTCAATCCGGGTGGCGGCCCGACCCGAGTACAGGCGGAACCCACCCTTCGAACGGACCGCTGGCGTCAGCAGACCCAGTTCCTCATAAAGGTGGAGGGCGCGGACGGTTTTACCCGTCTTCTTCGCCAGTTCGCCCACCTTTAAGAGGGAGAGATTTTCCGCCGATACTTCCACTCGATTGTCTCCGATAGCCAGCATGACTCGACCAACCCTAACTCTTACGTACGCGTAAGGGTAATATGTTGACCCAAGGTTCCTCTGTCAAGCCGATTTGCAGCGCCGCTCAGGCTGAAACATATTTGTGTTTGAAGGGTTACTTGAGAGGCCGGTCTTGAAACGCCGTCTATTCGGGATGGCTGCCTGGCTGACGGTATGCGTCAGCGCGTGCGCAACCGCACCTGCCGTTGGCCGCGGCGGAATTGTCTATGACATCTCCATCGCCTCCATCGACGGCTATCCCACCAGCGACCGGGGCCCGGCGGCTTTTCCCGCGTGCACCATCCAGGTCGGCACGCAGGTGGCCCGGGTCTGGTTGGCGCACCCCTCGCACGGCGACGCGGTCAGCCCGGTGATAATGGAAGGCGACGCCGTGGCGCTGAAGGACGGGATCCTGGTCGAACGCAGCTGGGGCGAAGCGGTGGTCTACAACGTCACGGACGCCGATCTGATCGCCGGCGCTGCCGTGGTCTACGTGCCCTCGATGAACCATGCGCCCACGGTGGTCGAGCTTCGGTTTGAACCGGTCGGCCGCAACCGACCGTCACAGCGTGAGCACGATCTTTCCGAACGCCGCCCGATCTTCAAGAAGTCGGTGGCCAGCAGCCACATCCGCTAACGGCAACACGCGATCGACCACCGGGCGCAGCCGTCCAGCGGCCACCAGATCGATCACCTCGAACAGCCGCGACTTGGAAGCCAGGGTCGATCCCATGATCGACAGCTGTCGCCAGAACACGTGGCGCAGGTTCAACACCGGTTCGAACCCGGCCGTCGCCCCGCAGGTGACGATCCGGCCGCCCTTGGCGCACGCCACCACCGATTGCGGAAACGTCGCCGCACCGACGTGCTCGATGACGATGTCCGCGCCGCGCCGATCGGTGAGGCGCTTGACCTCCGAGACCATGTTGTCGGCGCTGCTGTCGATGGTCTCGTCGGCGCCCAGTGCCCGGGCCGCCGCCCGCTTGGCTTCGGTGGATGCGGTGGCGATGACCCGCGCACCGAACAGCTTGGCGATCTGCAGCGCCGCGCTGCCGACGCCTGAGCCACCCGCCAGCACCAGCACGGTTTCGCCCTGACGGATCTGGGCCCGGTCGATGAGCATCTGCCACGCGGTGATGAACGCGATGGGCACGGCGGCCAGCGCCGCGTCGCTGATGTTCGCGGCCGTGGCGGGCACCGGCACCAGGTTCGCGGCCGGAACGACGACGTACTCGGCCTGACCGCCCCAGTTGTGCTCGCCCAGCAGCTGATAGTCGGGACAAAAGTTGTCGCGCCCGGATAGACAGGCCTGGCAGCGCCCGCAGGAGATCCCGGGGTTCAGCACCACCCGCGTTCCTTCCGCCACGCCGCGCACCCCGGCCCCCAGCCCCGCCACCACGCCGCAAACGTCACCGCCCGAGATGTGCGGCAGGGCGATCTTCAGCGCCGGCAGCCCGCGCCGCAGCCATAGATCGATGTGATTCAGGGCCACCGCCGACACGCGCACCAGGACCTGGCCCGCGTCGGGTGTCGGCGTGGGCACGTCGCCGATCTCCAGAACCTCGGGGCCGCCGTGCCGGCGAAACAGCGCCGCGCGCATGAGCCCTAGGTCGCGCCCGCGCGCCGGCGCGCGCTGTCGGTATGGCCAGCGTCGCCCGTCCTGGCCGTGGTCACCACGTCGGTCACCGCCGCCAGGAATGAGTCCAGCGTGCCGTCCGAGATTTCGCCCATGTTGGCCACCTGCACGTGGCGCTCGGCCAGCGCCCCTTTGCAGTTATAGATGACAAAACCGCGCGCCTTCAGCCCCCAGTACAGCGCATCGACGGTCAGGAAATCAGGCAGGCGCAGCGTCGAGATGGTGTGCGATTCACGGCCGGTGTTGGTCAGAGATTCAAACCCCAGATCGGCGAAGACCCTTCGGATGCGCAGCGCCCGCTTGCGATAAAGATCGCGGCGCGCGGCGACGCCGCCCTGTTCGGACAGCTCGTCCAGCGCCGTCTCCAGCGCGAAGAAGGACGACACCGCCGGCGTGAACGGCGTCTGGCGCAGCTCGGCCAGATAGCGGCGGTGACGTTTCATGTCCAGGTAGTAGACCCGCGGCGGGATCGCCTCGATGCGCGGCCAGACCTGGGGCGCCACGCATAGGAACGAAACGCCCGACACCGAATGCAGGCATTTGTTGGCCGACGAATAACAGATGTCGATGCAGTCGCGCTGGACGTCCAGATCTTCTCCGCCCAGGGCCGACACCGAATCGACGATCAGGGTGACCTCGCGGGCCCGGCACAGACGACCCATGGCGGTCACCGGGTTGAGGAGGCCCACCGACGTTTCGTGGTGAATCATGGCCACCACGGCGATCTCCGGATCGCTCTCCAGCGCGCGGCCCAGGTCGGCCGGGTCAGGCAGCTCGCCCCATGGATAGCGAAGGACCACGCGCGGCAGCTCGTGCAGCTTGGCGATCTCTTCCAGCCGATCACCAAACGCGCCGTTGCTGATGAGCAAGATCTTCTTGCCCGCCGGCACCGACGAGGCGATGGCCATCTCCATGGCGGCCGTGCCCGAGCCGGTGATGAGGAGGGTCTCGTACGCGTCCGAAGCGCCGAAGACCGGGCGCAGCTTCTGCTGCAGCCGGCCCACCACCGCGGCATAGTCGTTGTCGCGGTGGCAGACGTCGCGGTGAACCAGGGCCGCCTTCACCCGCGCCGAGGTCATGACCGGGCCCGGGCTGAAAAGGACGTGGCTCGGTTGGTCCTTCTCGGCCATCAGCCGTTCGATCAGGGCCAGCGTGTCGTCAGGGCCGGCGCGCGGGGGGGCCGGGACCGTCGGACGTTCCAGGTCGTCGCCATAAACGCGCAGCAGCCATTCTGCGTGCAGCCGCATGTCGGCGCTGTCGACGTCCTGCCACAGCTTGCCGGCCACGTCGTGCGCCACCACCAGCCCGCGGGCGGCCGCGGCGGCGACGCCTTCGGTCAGCGACGGTTCGGGCAGGCTGTCCAGCGCCTCCAGCAGGGTGGGCGACATGACGAACAGGCCGGCGCTGACCGCCTGGTACTGGGACAGCGATTTTCCCATGTCGACGACGGCATCGCCGGCCAGCTGGACCTTGGTCGCGTCGTCGATGTCGAACACCCGCGCCAGATCGCGGTCGATGCAGACAACAGTCTTGTCGTCAGCGTCGGCGCTGCCATCGCCGGTCAGCGCGCTCGTCGATGCATGAGCTGGTAGATCCGAGAGCTCGCGCAGCAGGGCCGGCGCGGCGATCTGGTCGGCCATGACCAGCAGCGTTCGCTCGACGATGAAGTCCCGCGCGGCCTGCACCGACAGGCCGTTCGGCCTGTCGTAGTTAGGATTTTCGAAGAACGTCAACGCACGCTTCTGCGCCGCCGAGACGTGATTGGACTGGGCCAGGTGTTTCCTGATGGCGTCCCCGTCCCAGCCCACGACGATGGCGATCTTCTGCACGCCGACGCTGCCCAGGAGCATCAGCGTTCGTTCGATCAGCGTGGTGCGGCCCACCGGGGCCAGGCAATTGGGGCCCTGGTGGGTTCCAACCTTGGCGCCCTTGCCGGCGGCCAGAATCAGCGCGCGATGAATCACTTCGCGGTGGCGACCGCGTGCGGTAACACGGCGTCGACTTCGGTTCGGAAGGTCAGCTGGTAGACGGAGTTCTCCGTCTCCACGTACAACCGATCACCTGTCGGTTCGCCCATCACGCGCTTGACCGGCGTGGTAACCATGCGATGCCCATTGGGATCGCGGAAAATCACCATGCCACGTCCGACGATCGGATAGCTGATCAAGTACCCCGCATAAACCCGCCCGACGCCCAGCGACGCGCGGTCGCGGCCGTGATCTCGGATCTTTCTGGCGGTGACATTGACCAAGCTGAAGAATCCTTCTAAAGGCTATCACACCAGCGGCGAAATTTCCCCGGCGGGGTTAACCGGAATCTAGCACCTCGATCGGGCAGGGCGAAGCGCCGAGGCGCGTCGGCCGGGCAAAAAAATCTGGGTCGCCCCGGTGTGTCGTTCCTCACGTGTAGGCCCGCCTACAGATTGATATTTCAGTGTTTCCCCGACCGGGCGCCGCCCACGTCGACAACAGCACGGGCCAGGGCCGAGGCCAATCGATCCTGGCCCGCCGCGGAGGTCAGTTGCGCTGCCTCATCCGGATGATCAAGGAAGCCGACTTCGACGAGCACTCCGGGGGCCCCGGTGCCGCGCAAGACGTCCAGCGACGCCCCCCTCTGCCGGATGCCGCGGCTGGAACGTGGTCCCATGGACTCCTTCAAACGGTGCTCGAAGACATAGGCAGCCTTGGCCGATCGGGCGGCGGCGCTTCGCACGCGATGAGCCGCCCATACCGCGTCAGCGTCCTCGGGTTCGCGGGCCGCGGCGACGGCCGCATCATCCTCGATCTCTTGCGGTGACAGGACATAGACCTCGAAGCCACGGCGGGTGCCAGGCGCGACGCCCGGTGGTGAGGCATTGGCGTGCAGGCTCAGGAAGAGATCGGCATGGGCGGCTTGCACGCAGCGCGCCCGCGCCCGAATGGGAACCAGGACGTCCTGGTCGCGGCACAGGACGACCTGAATGCGGGGATCATCGGACAGCCGGTCGCGGAGGCGCCGCGCCAGCTCCAGCGTGATTTTTTTTTCGAAGACCGCCCCCCCCGGGCCCGCGGCTCCCAGGTTGGACCCTCCGTGTCCGGGATCGATGGCCAGCACGAACGGACGATCCTCAGCCGCCCTGGCGGTGGACAGACCGGCGCCGGCCAAGGCTGCAACAGTGAGGATCGCCAGGGCCGGACCGCTGCCGGCCGTCTGTCGGATCGAGGCCACGTTTTCGACGATAGCACTGGCCACTCACCTTCGCGCCTTTCAGGGCTATACTGCCGCGCTTACCAATGCCGAGCCGGGTCCGAGCGGGAAACTTGACGGCGGCGTTGCTGCTGGTCTCACTCTTCGAGCTCCTCATCAACCGCCTGGCCAACCGGCTTTTCCTTCCCCGGTCCAGCGTGTCGGGGGTGGGCCGCAGCTTTTCGTTGGCCAGGCTGGTCAGTGACTCGGGGCCCTTCCTTTTCCACCTGACGGGGGTGCTGGCCCTGCTGGTGCTGTTCATCGGTGGACTGGGGCTGATCCGGCGCGGCGAGCTGTTTCCCAAACCGGTTCGGTTCACCGTCGTCCTGATCGGGGCGATTTTTTGGCTGCTGACGGTGCTGGTCGTGGTGTTCGGTCAGGTGCCGCCCCGGTTTTTCCTGCCCATCGAGACGGCCTACGGTTTTCTGGCACTGCTGATCGGCGCCTCGGCCTTGGGAGCGCCGCTGGGGCGGCGAACGAAGATGGGCCTGGCGCTGTTGATCCTCCCCGGCGTGCTGCACATCGTGGCGCTGGTCGCCGATCGCTCGGGTTGGCTGCGGGGGTGGCCCGGCGCCGCTACCGTGATCAGCAAGCTGGCCGACGGGGCGTTGCTGGCCTGCGGGTTGGGAGCGCCGCTTTTCTGGTTGCCGCGTCCGCTCAACCGACGGGAGTGGCAGGTGCCGATCCTGGTGGCGGCCACTGTCACCGCTACCTTCGCCTGGTTGCTGGTCAAGCGGTTCGATCTGCTGCAGGCGGCCGCTCTTTACGGCCTGCACATCGAGCTGGGCGCGCCTGACACGTTCCTGGGCATGGCCGGGATCCTGGCTCTCTTCGGATGGATCTGCGCGGTGGTGCCCTTGCTGCGCGAGCCGGGGCCGGTTCGCTTGATCGGTTACGGCCTGGTGATGGTGGCGATCGCGGGCGCGCAGGCTGGATCGCCTGTCGAGCTGGCGGTGTCGCTGGTGGGCCTGCTGTCCGTTGCCGTCGGAGAATTGCGGGCCTCGGGGCGACAGCCCGCGCCGGTCGCCACGCGGTCAGCGGGAGATTGGCGCACCTACGTGGGACGGGTGGCGGGCGCGGCCAGCGATCCGGCCGGTCCGGACGGTGCACCTCCGGAGGCGGTGGTGGTTCAGGAAGACGATCTGGAGATCAGCCGCATTCGCGGATTCCGGCGCGGACGGCCGGTCTGGGTGCGATTCCTGCGCAAGCGCGGCCGCGTCGTCGAGTACGAAGCGGTGGTGGGCGATCCAGGGCGGGCACCGCCCGACGCCACCATCGAGCGTCACCGCAGCTGGCTCGCCCGCAGCCCGGAGCAGCGCTTGCCGCTGCCACGCATGCGCACCGGCGACGCGGCCTTTGATCAAAAGTTCAGCGTGCACGGGCGGGCGCCGCTGGCAGACGAAGAGCTGCGGCGGCGGTTTGCCTCGCAAGGCACCGGCGTCCTGAGCCTGTGGTCCGGCGCGGCGGCCCGTTACCGCGCCCTGAGCGACGGCGCCGGCGACAGCTTTGTCGATGCACCGCTGGCCGGCCGCTGGCAGGGCGACGAACCGGTCACCGCGGTGGTCGCCGACCTGGATCGACTGACCGACCTCATCGAGGCTTCGTAGGCAGCGTCGTCAGCGGTTGACGGCCGGCGGCGCCGTCGGATCGCTGGAGCCAGGGATGACCGCGGTCGGCGAGGGCTCGGTGCGCCGGGGTGGCGCTGCCTCGAGGGCCTTGAGCTGACCGCGGGCGGCGTGGGCGTCGGCGCCGGACGGCGCAATAGACAGGTAATGTTTGTACTGCTCGATGGCCTGAATGTTCTCACCCTGGGCGCGGTACGCCTCGGCCAGCCCGAACATGGCGGCAGGATACTCCGGCGAAACCGACAGCGCCCGACGGAAGGTGGCGATGGCGGACATCACCTTTTCTCGATCCAGAAGCACGTAGGCCTGGCCGGTCAGCGCGGCCACGCCGCTGGGTTGCAACGCCAAGGCTTCTTCGTACAGCTTCTGCGCCTTGCCCGGCTGGCCGTTTTCCAGATAGCGATCGGCGTCGGCGATGAGTCGCTCGTACGTCTTTGGTTTGGTGGCGGCGGGCGCTGATGAACTGGCTGGCGCGGCAACGGGGGCGGGGGTTGGCGACGGCGCCGGTGCTGCTGGCGCGGGCGGCGCGGCAGCGGGTGCTGGCGCTTCGGCGGTCGCCGCGGCGGGCGCGGGCGGTGGTGAGGCCGCGGCGCGGGGTGCCGGTGCGGGCGCCGCGATCGGGGCAGCGGCGGGGGCGGGGGCTGGCCTGGGTGGCGCGGCGGGTTCGGCGGCCGGGGCCGCGGGGGGAGGCGCCTCGGCGGTCACGTCGGCCTTCTTGAGGAAGGGCAGCCAGTTTCCATGCTTGTACCCGACATAGGCGGCCAGCGCAGCAAGCCCGACGACCACCATCAGCCCGCTGACGATCTTGGCGCCGCGATTGGTGGCCGGGTGTAACACCGGCGGAAAGTCTTCGTCGAAGACCGGATCGATGGGCACCTTGGTCGGCACGTCCGGGCTGGGAAACTGACCGCTGGTGTACAGATCGCTGTCGTCGTCTTCCTCGTCCGCGGGTGGAGAGGGGGCCGGTTGTCGGCCTGGAGAGGGGGTGGTTCGCACCGGCGTGGCGCCCCCGCTGCTTCCTGGGCGTTGAAACTGCGCTGTCGGCTCGGCGGCGCGGGCCCGGTCGGCTTGCGCGACGACGTCGAAGAAGGGGGCCAGATCCAGCAGATCGCCCAGCTGCCGCCAGGCGCCGCCTTTCTGCGAAACGCGATCCTCGCGCGTCACCTTTCGCTCGACGATCCACTTGTGCAGCGTGGTCAGGTCGCGAAAGCGGTGGGTCTGTCCTTCCTGCGTGGCCAGCAGCCAATCGGCGGGGGCTGGATCCGACTGCTGAAGGCCCATGGCCGGCGTTCCCGCCGGTCGGTTGACGGCCGGTGATGACGGGCGCTGGCGCGAGACCACGAAGGTGTGGCCGCAAGAAGTGCATTGCACCGACGCGCCGGCCTCGGTGACGCTTTGGTCATCGAGCTCGTATTCGGTTTGGCAGCGATCGCAGCGAACGTCCATCTATGAGGCAGCCCCCGGCAGACGGGCGGTCTGCCGTCGGTCAGAAGGGGAAAAAGGTGTCGTCAGTGGCACCGAGCGCCAAACAATAGCACGGCCGCCCGGCGCGTATGGAGCGTGCCGGTGAATACCGGGACACGCTCCTAGAGGCTCTCGGGAAACAGGGCGTAGAACTGCGCGGGCGGCGCGGCGTATTGCCCTTTGACCATCAGGTTCCCCAGGTGGTCGATGCGAAACCCGCGGGCAAAGGCCCGCTGCAAGACGATGGGCGCCGCCGCGGAAGCCCGCACCACGGCGGCCCGCCCCGGCAAGACGGCGGCTGCCGCGTCCAGCAGGGTGGCCAGGCCTTCGGCCGAATCGGCGACAGCCGGCCCCACGATCACCCGCGCCGGCAGCGGCCGGTAAAAGAGATAGCCGCTCAGTTTTCCTTCCGGCTCCCAGATGATCGCCGAACCGCTGGAGGCCAGCAGGGACAGATCCCGGCCGCGCTGGGCCCCGGTACGGGACAGGTCATAGTGTTCCAGCGCCGGTAGATCACCGGGCGTCACCGTGCGCAGCGCCGGCGGCGTCGTGGCAGGTGGGATCAGGCGATCCGCCAGCAGATAAGGGGCCACGTCGACGACCGAATACCCCATGCGCGTGTACAGGCCGAAGGAATCCGGATTGAAGCTGTCCTGAAAGAGCCGAACGCTGCTGCAATGCTGGGTCATGGCGGCGAAGTGGCCCATGATGGCCCGACCAATCCCGCGCATGGCCCCGGGGCGAGCGGCCACCGGCCCGATGCTGGTGATGGCTCCGCGCGGGTGGGCGAAGCCGACGCCCATGGCCAGGCCGCGATGCTCGGCCACCGCGCAGCCGTCGGGATCGAGATCCAGGTAGGCCCGGCACAGCCAGGCCGCGCTGTCCAGGGTGGGGAAGGGCGGCGTGTGTCCGCGCTGGCGATAGACGGTCCCGAACGCGTCGAAGAGGATCTGGGCCGCCGACGGCACATCATGTGGCGACAGGGCTCGCACGTGCAGAGGCGCCGACATTCAGACGAAGTCCCGGCGAGCGAAGATGAACATGGACAGACCCAGCACCAGCAGCGAGTAGCCGAGGCCATAAAACGTGGCAGAGGTCAGGTAGCCGGCCCCCACCAGCTGCCCGGACAGCGTACCCCGTTCGGCGCCGATGATGGCGCCCGACGGGTAGAAGAGGTGCAAGTTGGGAAGCACCGTCGTCGCGATCTCCACGGCGCGACCAGCCCCGCCCCCGGCGCGCGCGGCGATCTGGCGCAGGTCGGGGACCGAGCGGCCGACCACGAACACGCCCAGGGAAAAGAACCCGGACAGAAACGGGCTGGAGAACGACGAGAACAGCAAGGCCACCGAGGTGACGATGGTGACGTTGACGAACAGCAGCCACAAGGACTTGGTGAGCGCGCTGTCCGGCTGGCCGCCCTGAGCCAGCAGGGTCAAGGCCAGCACCACACCCATCACCACGATCTGGATGGCCAGCGTGGTCAGCATCCCCAGCCATTTCCCCAGCACGAACTGCCAGCGGGCGATCGGTTTGGGGAGGATCGTGTAGACGGTCTTGAGGTCCAGTTCCTTGTACAGAAGGTTGACCCCCACGAACACGGCGATGAGCACGCTGAAGAGGTCGACGCCGAAGAGGCCGATGTCGCGGGTCATGCGCACCTCTTCGTTCAGCGACAGCTCGCCGACGGCGATGGCCGACAGAATGAGGAGGATGGCGAAGAAGAGCAGGCTGTAGAGGATCTTGTTGCGGGCGGCCTCGCGGAAGGTGTTGCGGGCGATGGCCAGGACCGCGGCGCGGCGGTTCACGCGTCACCCCGCGCCGTCTGGTCGAGGTCCCGGCCTGGATTTGCGCTCGGGTTTTGCGCCTGACGAACGAACAGATCCTCCAGCGATTCGCGGCGCGGCGACACCGAGACCAGCGCGGCCCCGGCGGCGAGG
>DATLVT010000237.1:0-5838 GCA_035577105.1 Polyangia bacterium | reverse complement strand
CACCCGGCCGAACCAGGCGCGCCAGCTGCGTCCCATGGTGGGCGCCGCCCTGGCCATTGACGGGTGGGCGCCCTTGAGCGCGCGGCTCGCCTACCGGCGGATGTGGTCGGCGACAGCCGACGCGCAGCCGGGCGACCCGTCGACGGGCGTCAATGACGAGAAGGTGGCGTTGACGGCGGACACCAACTGGCGGCAGCGCCTGCACGTGTCGCTGGGGCTGCGCTACAACATCCTGGTCGGTCTGCTGGACGATCAGCAGGCGGCGTTGCGCGTGCGCCTGTCCGACCGGCAATGGGTCAGCGCCGAGTACGCCTACCTGGCGCCGACGTTCGATGGCGATTCGATCTGGAATATTTTTTCGGCGGGCGCCTATCGCGACCTGCGCGCGGTCTACGAGCTGACCCTGGTGCCGGGGCTGCGTGTCTCGGCGCGGGTGTTTTTTCGGTTGTTCGAGACCACACCGGGCGAGATCGTCGACGGACAGGATCGGGCGGCGGGGGGACCGAACAGCCGGCGCGCCGAAGGGGCCAGCGCGGGCGTGCAGTGGCGCACCGATCGGGGCACGTTTCGCGCGGACGGATACTTTGACGACGGATACGGCGGACGAAAGGCGGGCGGTGACGTTTCGGGGCGCTACCGGATGAGCTGGCGAACGCTGGAGCTGGAGGGGCGTCTGTCCGGTTGGACCTGGCGCTCTGATGTGCAGCCCGACACCAACCACGGCGTCGTTTTCGGCGCGCAGGCGGGCGGGCGTTTCCTGATCACCGAGGGGATGCACCTGCACCTGCTGGCCGAGGACAACGTGGGGACCTTGTATCGGGGGCAATATCGCGCGCTGGCGGTCTTTGAAGTGGATGTGTCGCTGTGATCGGGTCTGGCAAGCGCGCCCGGATGGTCGTGCTGGTGGCGGTGGCGGCCGTCGCGGGCACGCTGGCGGCGCGGGCCAGCGGCGGCGAATCGTCACCGCGGCCGTCGCCGATCGTCTATCCGCCGGCGACGATCCCCATCGCCTTTGATCACGCGCAGCACGCGCGGCTGGGCGTGTCCTGCCAGAGCTGTCACGCGGCGGCCAGCACGTCGACGGGGGCCAGCGACGATCTGCTGCCCCTCGAGGCGGCCTGCCGTGACTGCCACAAGATCGACCGCAGGCAGCCGGACAAGGCCGTCGCCAAGGGAGAGCCGGCCGCTCGTTGCATCGCCTGTCACGTCGGCTGGTCAGGGACCGAGCCGCTGAGCGAACCGCCGCGACCGGTGCTGCCGCCGCCGAACGTGAAGTTCAACCACAAGCTGCACGTCAGCCGCGGCATGGGCTGCGAGCTGTGCCACGCCAATGTGGCAGTGGTCCCGCAGACGCCGGCCGCGGATTTGCCGATGATGGCCGTGTGCCTGGGCTGCCACAACGGAAAGCAAGCCAGCGCGCGCTGTGCGGCCTGCCATCCGACCCTGCCCGACGGTCGCCTGAAGGTGGAGTTCCCGGTCAACGCCGGCCACGCCGGCGCGCCGGCGCCCGGCCTTCGCAAGCTGGTCCCGTCGGGCAGCTTGCGCGGGTTCGACGCCCACACCATGAATTTTCGCACCAATCACAAGCAGGCCGGGCGCGACGAAGGTTATTGCCTGACCTGTCACCGCCGCAGCGAGTGCGTCGACTGCCACGGCGGCGTGGTGCGCCCCTTCGACATTCACCCGTCGGACTACGTCACGCTGCACGCCATGGACGCCCGGCGGAACACACCTGACTGCTCGTCGTGCCACCGCAATCAAAGTTTCTGTCTGGGCTGCCACCAGCGCAGCGGCGTGGGCTCTGATCCCGAGGGCGGCCTGCCGGGGCACCAGCCGCACAACCCGTTCGGCACCGGCACGCAGGTCAAGCGGTTCCACCCGCCGAACTGGGTGCGCGATCAATCGGGCGCCGTGATAGCCACGCCCACGCCGGCCAGCCACAGCTTCGCCGCCAAGCGCAACATCAACGCCTGTGTCTCCTGCCACCGCGAGGAGACCTGCCTGGAATGCCATTCCACCGACCCGGTCCGCGGCGCCCACTTCGACCCCCACGGCCCCGGCTTCGCCGGCTCCCTCAAATGCCGTTCCCTGGCCGCCCGCAACCAGCGCGCCTGCCTGAAGTGCCACACTGCCGGCGATCCCCAGTTGACCTGTCGCTGACGCCTGAGCAGGGTCGAAGACCCTCCCGCGACTAGGACCCGTGCCAGTAGCGAACGCGGCCGGTATCGGTGTGCACGAACTGGGAGTGTGGATAGAACCCGACGCCGCCGGCGTGGAGTGAACGCACATAGTGCAGGACGTTCTTGGTGGCCACGCCGCGGATGCGGAAGTCGACGGCGTTGCCTTCCATGTGCTGGCTGTGCCGGGCGACCTGGTGGCCCTTCTTGCGCAGCATGAGGTTGTACTTCGGCGAGCGATAACCAGAGACCACCTCGATGCGCTTGGCGGCGAATTTCCCGGCGACCCGCGAGAGGACGTTCAGGAGGCGCTCGTCCATGTGGGTGGCCTGGTTGGTGAAGTGGTCGCGCAGGAAGCTGTGAAACCGGCTCTCCGGCGAGTCGCCCGGGAGAATGGGCAGCGCCTCGCGGGTCCACACATTGTAAAGCGTGGTGACCGGCTCCATGCGCTCGCCGGGGCGCGACTCGATCGCTTCCGGCGCGGCGCCGCGGGCCTTGCGGTTCGCGCGCCGGTTTGCGACGACCGTGTTTCGAGCGAGGTCGGCGTCGCTGGTGTGAAAGTCGGGGCGCAGGGTCTTTTCGCGCAGCCACTCCTCCTTCTTCGACAGGACGCGCGGCTCGCCGGGGATCAGATGCTCGGCGCGCGCGGCGACCGCATCAAAGACGCTGTCGTCTGACACCGACTCGGACAGCGACGGCGTGACGCCGTCAGCGCCAGGCGACAACGTCGATTCCGTCGAAGACTGCAGGGGCAGAGTGATAAGCGCGACGACCCAGAGCACGATTTAAGTATAACCCTCGGCGCAAGTTTATTGAATCTTGAGAAGTGTCTTTCCACGTCCTTGAACGACGATGGACGTACTTTTATTTACGAACTTTTCTCTTTTGACCGGCGTTTGGGCGGCGTCGTCGCGACTAAGGCTTGCCCGACGGGCTCTTGCGTCCCAATCCGACGAGCTGGTTCAGCGATCCCGAGCTGAAACCGGCCAGATCCAGCGCGACGAAGGTGAATCCCTGGCGCCGGCCCAGCGCAACGATTGCGTCGCGCACACCCGCCTCCAAGGTGCGCGTCATGTCGGGCTGGTCGATCTCCAGGCGGGCGATGTCGCCGTGGTAGCGCACCCGCAACTGCCGGAACCCCAGCGCGCGCAGTCCGTCCTCGAACCCGTCCACCTGGCGCAAGCGGTCGGGTGTGATCTCCGTCCCGTAAGGAAAGCGCGACGACAGGCAGGCAAGCTGCGGTTTGTCCCAGGTGGGCAGTCCCAGGTCGCGCGAGAGCTGGCGCACGTCGGCCTTGGTCAGACCGGCCTCGACCATCGGATGGCGGGCGCCCCGTTCCTTCGCCGCGGTCAGGCCCGGGCGGTGATCGCCCAGATCGTCCAGGTTGGTCCCCAGCAAGACGTCGCGAAGTTGCAGCGCAGCGGCTTTCGGCTGCGCGATCTCCAGAAGCTCGGCCTTGCAGTGATAGCAACGGTCGGTGGGATTGGCGGCAAAGCCGGGGCGTTCCATCTCGTTCGACTCGACAACCTCCAGCCGGGCGCCGATCAGCGCCGCCAGGTCGACGGCCGCCTGCCGCTCGCTTTGCGCCATGGTGATCGAGACGGCGGTCAACGCCACGCAGCGGTCGCCCAGGACGTCGTGGGCCACGCGCAGCAGCAGCGTCGAATCCACGCCGCCCGAAAAGCAGACCAGGGCCGACTGGTAGCCGTCGATGATCGCCTGCAGGCGGGCGTGCTTTTCGGTCAGCGCGGTCTGCATCTTGGTCACAAAGTATATGCGACGGCGCCGGAGGCAATGGGGACCCGCTCGGCGGCGCCGGCGGCGGCGGCCACTTCAGCGGTCATGTCCAGCTTGGCTTCTGCGCGTTCGGCGTCTTGCAGGCGGGCCCGGGTCGCTGGATGGTCGGGGACGAACAGCGAGCAGCAATCGTCGAAGGGGAGGATGGAAGTCTCGAACGTGTCGATGCGACGGGCCAGGGC
The DNA here is from genome assembly GCA_035577105.1 of Polyangia bacterium. Classification (GTDB taxonomy): domain Bacteria; phylum Myxococcota_A; class Polyangia; order Fen-1088; family Fen-1088; genus DATKEU01. The sequence continues at coordinate 1,682 of DATLVT010000237.1, read as the reverse complement.
GGTGGTCTCGACCTTGTCGTAGGTGACCAGCGGGCGCAGCACGATGCGGCGGGCGGCGGCGTCAATGACCGCCAGGTTGTGGATGGTCTGGCTGGCCACCTGGCCCAGGTTCTCGCCGGTGACCAGGGCGTCAGCGCCCACCTGGTCGCCGATGGCGTCGGCGATGCGCATCATGGCGCGCCGGTACAGGACCACCGCCAGCTCGGCCGGGCCGGCCTCGCGCAGCCGTTTTTGCAGGTCGGTGAAGCCGACCACGGTCAGCGAGCGCACCGCCTGCCAGCGCGCCAGCGTGCGGGCCAGGGTCATCACCTTGTCCCGGGATTTTTCGCCGACATACGGCGGCGAATGAAAATAGACGGCGTCCAGGGCCAGGCCGCGCTTGGCCGCCAGCCAGCCGGCCACCGGCGAATCGATCCCGCCCGACAGCAGGAGCATGCCGCGCCCCGCGCTGCCGACGGGCAGACCGCCCGGGGCGGCGATGGCGTCGGCATAGACGAAGGCGGTCTCGGTGCCCACTTCGATGCCGATGGTCAGCGCCGGGTGGTGGACGTCGACGGGCAGGGCCGTCGCGGCGACGATCTCGCTGCCCACCAGGCGGGAGATCTCGGGCGAGGGGACCGGGAAGCGTTTGTCGGCGCGGCGGCTCTCCACCTTGAAGCTGGCCGGGCGGGCGCTGGTCAGCGCGCGCTGGGTCTCGGCGACGGCCGCGCGGCCGATGGCTTCCATGTCAGCCGGGACGATCGAGGCCACCGAAAGCGACACCAGGCCGAACACGCGCTTGACCCGGGCGGTGGCCTCGTCGACCAGCGCCTCGTCGAGGTGGACGATGATCCTCCCGTGCGGCGCCTCGACTTTGTACCCTTGCAGGCCGTGCAGGGCGGCGCGCACGTTGTCGCGAAGGATGCTTTCGAATCGTTTGCGGTTGCCGCTCTTGAGAAAGATCTCTCCATAACGACAGAGGAGGGCGCGGCGCATGGTGCCGCCTTTTACCGTTACCGGCGCCCCTTCGCCATGACCATCGGCGCCACCTCGGCCAGGGCGGCTTGCAACGCGGCCACGGCGCCGTCGACCTCGCCGGAGGTGGTGTCGCGGCACAGCGAGAAGCGCAGCACCGCCGTGCGTTCGTCGACGCCGATGGCGCGCAGGACGTGACTGGGCCCGTGGGCGCGTGAGGCGCAGGCCGAACCCGCCGACGCGTACACGCCGCGCGCCTCCAGGGCGTGCAGCAGGACCTCGGCGGGCAGCTCACCCAGCGCCAGCGAGCTGATGTGCGGGGCGCGCGGCGCGCCGGTCACCGTCGGGCGCGCGTCCGGGAGCGCCGCCAGGATGCCCTGCTCCAGCCGATCGCGCAGGGTCTCGATGGCGCGGGCGCCGCCGCTGTCGCGGAAGGCGGCGGCGCGCGTCGCCGCGCGGCCGAGGCCGACGCAGGCGGGGACGTTCTCGGTCCCGGAGCGCAACCCCCGCTCCTGGCGGCCGCCGTCCCACAGCGGGCGCAGCGTGACGCCGGGCCGGATCCACAGCGCGCCGATCCCTTTCGGTCCGTGGAACTTGTGCCCCGAGATGGCCACCGTGTCGGCGCCCAGGGCCGGGGCCCGGAAAGGGACAAAACCGAACGCCTGCACGGCGTCCACGTGCAGGTGCGGCCGGCGCCTGGCGGGCGCCGGACCGGCCGCCGCCCCGCG
>DATLVT010000236.1:0-30663 GCA_035577105.1 Polyangia bacterium | reverse complement strand
ACGACCGAATCGGTCACGCTGGACACCGGGCAGGTGCGCCTGGTGATCACCCGGCGGCCGTTCGCCCTTGACGCTTACCGCAGCGACGGCTCGGTCATCTTCGAGGACCAGCGCGATTCGCTGGGCAACGGCGGCTACCTGCAGCTGAACGATTCATTCATCGTCAACCGGCGCATCGGCGCCCACGACACGATCTATGGCCTGGGCGAAAAGACCGGCCACTTTGATCGCCGTGGCCGCAAGTTCATCCTCTGGAACTATGACGTGCTGGAGCCGAACGGCCTGCGCACCAACCGTCTGCACGAGGCCGACGGGACGCTGACCGCGCGCAGCACGCAGTTCGATCCGTACTACACGTCGATCCCGTTCTTCTATCACTGTCGGGCCAGCGCCGACGCCGCGTCGATGGCCGGGTTCTTCATCGACAACGGGTACAAGGCCAACATCGACTTCGAGGGGCGCACCCAGTACAGCTGTCGTTTCAGCGGCGGGCAATACACCGAGTACGTCTTCGCCGGGCCGGCCATGGCCGACATCCTGGCGGCGTACACGTTCGTCACCGGTCGGATGGCGGCGCCGCCCATCTGGGCCCTGGGCCACCACCAGTGCCGGTTCAACGACTACACCAACGAACAGATCCTGCAGATTGGCCGCAACTATCGCGAGCGCGACATCCCCTGCGACGTCCTGTGGCTGGACATCGATTACATGGACGGCTTTCGCATCTTCACCTGGGACCGAAAGAAGTTTCCCGACGTCCCGGAGATGATCACCACCATGAAGGCGGACAAGTTCCGCCTGGTCACCATCATCGATCCGGGCGTGAAGGCCGAGGCCGGGTACGCCGTCTTTGACGAAGGCAAGGCGCGCGACCTGTTCTGCAAGACCGAGGCGGGCCAGCTGTACATCGGGCAGGTGTGGCCTGGCCGCACGGCCTTCCCCGACTATGTGAAGCCAGAGACGCGCGCCTGGTGGAGCGAGCTGACCGCGCGCCACGTCGCCAGCGGCGTGGCCGGCATCTGGATCGACATGAACGAGCCGGCCACGGGCGGCGTCGAGCCGTTCGCCATGCGCTTCGATCGCGAGGGCGCCAACCACCCGCACGAGCGGTATCACAACCAGTACGCGCTGCTGATGGCGATGAGCACGCACCAGGGCATGCGGGCCGCCAACCCCCACCTGCGCCCGTTCATTCTCAGCCGGGCCGGGTTCGCCGGCATCCAGCGGTACGCGGCGCAGTGGCTGGGCGACAACGCCTCCAACTGGGATCACCTGCAGATGAGCCTGCCCATGGCCATGGCCATGGGGATCTCCGGCCAGCCCTTCATCGGCGCTGACATCCCCGGATTTTCAGCCAACCCGACGCCGGAGCTGGCCGTGCGCTGGATGCAGTACGGGGCGATGACGCCGTTCTGCCGGTTTCACAACGAGGCGGGGGAGCGGGATCAGTATCCCTGGTCGTTCGGTCCCGGCGTGGAAAAGCGCAGCCGCGCGGCGCTGGAGCTGCGCTATCGGCTGCTGCCGTACATCTACAGCGCCTTCATGCGGGCCAGCGAGACCGGCGATCCTGTGCAGCGCCCGCTGGTCTACGACTTTCAGAACGATCGCCACGCCCGCGAGACCGAGGACGCCTACCTGTTCGGCGACGCCCTGCTGGTGGCGCCGGTGCTGGGCCTGGGCCAGACCGACCGGCACGTCTACCTGCCCGAAGGCACCTGGGTCGACTGGTACACCGGCGAGCGGCACGCCGGCGGGCAGTTCATCACCGCCGCGGCGCCTCTGGATCGCATCCCGTTATTCGCGCGCGGTGGGCGGGTCATCCCCGGCCACGCCACCGCCCCCCGCTCCACGATGGATCACCATCCCGAGTTGCTGGAGCTGCGCGTGGTGATTCCCGACGAGGACGGGGAATACACCTCGTGCCTGCACGAAGACGACGGCGTCTCCGACGCCTTCACGACCGGGGCGTACCTGCGCAGCACCTTCACGCTGTCGCGCCAGGGCGAGCGGGTGCGCCTCACGTCGACGGTGAAGGGCAGCGGCTATCCGGAGTTTCGCCGGCGTTATTTTCGCCTGGTGTTTCTGGGCTGCCGGGTGGAAAAGCTGGACCTGCGGGGCGGTCAGGTCAGCGTCAGCAACGGCCACGTCGAGTTCCAGAACCGCGGCGAGGCGTTCGACCTGACCTGTGCGATCTCCCGGTGACCGATTGCCTTCACTCTCGCGCGCGCCGCATCGGTTTGGAGTACAACAGCTCGTGAGCAAAACGCGGTGGCACCAGGCGGCCGGGCGATTTTTCTCCAGCGCGCTGGGCGTCGATGCACTCCTTGGCGACGCACAGCACCTCGCGCACGTCGAACCCGATGTGCTCGACGCCCTCGGCGACGCCGATGGGCCGGGGCCAGTTGCAATGGGCCAGCACGAAGACGTCGCGGTGCAGCCGCACCTTGGCCCGCTTCAGCCCGGCCAGCAGGGGCAGCACCAGGTTGTCGTCGGTGACGAACACGGCGTCGGGGCGATCGGGCCGGTCAAACAGAAGCTCGGTGATCCGCTCGCAGCCGACCGGCGCCACGTGCAGCGCCCACAGGCGGTCCTTGGCCAGGCCGTGTTTCAGCAAGGCGGCCTGCGTGCGCTCCAGGTTGGGCGCGTGCGGCGAGATGACGGCGACGCGCTTGCCCTTTTCCAGCAGCCGGGCGGCGGCGCGATCGATGAGGCCGGTAAAGTCCAGGCTGAGCAGGGCCGCGTGCGGCAATGGCGCCCAGATGGCCACGCGGGGCAGGCCAGCCGTCTGCAGGGCCGGCAACAGATAGGTGGTGGCCGAGTTCATCAGGAAGAGGCCGGCCACCGAGCTGTGCTCGACGGCATCACACAGGGTCTGGTATTCCGGGTTGTTGGCGCGTCCGTCGACGCCCACCAGCGGGATCACCTCGCCGGCGATGCCGGTCTCACCACGCTCGATGAGCTCGAGGATGGTCGCCAGGAAGCTGGTCCATTCCAGCGAGCCGGGCTGTTCGCTGGTGACCCACAGGTACCGGTTGTGGTGCGGAAACGTCTTGGCCACGAAGACGCCGCGCGTGCCGTCGACGGTGATGAGGCCCTCCGTGCGCAGGGCCTTCAGCACGCGCGCCACGGTGGGGCGGGTCACCCCGAACTGTTCGATCAACGTGTCATAGGTCGGAAGCTTGGCGCCAGGAGGGCGCTGCCCCGACAGGATCTCATTGCGCAGAACTTGAACGATCTGCTCAGCTTTCCGGGACGGCATGGACGCGCTCCAAGGTGCTCCCCTATATCACGGCGATGGGCTTTTCTCTTAAGGCCGGGACGGGGAACGCTTCATTATAATACGGGAAAGCCGTCCAGCGGAGCCGCCCCGTCGCCGGCTCGCCCGACGCGGGAAAGGGCCACCTGACATGCCGGTCGACGACGCTACGCTGTTTCGCCTCAAACCCGAGTGGGAGGGCCCCAGCACCCGCACGGACGCCGTCGACGTGAATCTGGGACACACGCCCGAGGCCTTCATCAAGGCCGCCTATGGTCAGATCACCGGCCGGGCCGCGCCGACCGAGGTCGTCCAGCAGTGGGCGGGGCGGCTGCGCCAGCAGCGACACGTGCGGCGGGTGGACGTGGTGCGGGCCCTGGCCGCCGAGCACAAGCGGCGGGTGACCCTGTCCTATTCCGACCCCTGGCAGTCCCAGCCCGAGCTGGCGGGCGCTCCCGAGCGCGCCATCAAGCGGGATATCGGCGCAGTGTTCATGTTCTTCTTTAACTGTCCGGGCGGCGTCAACTGCGAGATGAACTGGGCCAACACCCACGCCGCCGGCATGGACGGGCCGCACCCCCTGTACGGCGCCCGCCCCGGTCAGAGCGGCCTTTATTCGGCCCAGCACCCCGGCTTCTGGCGTCGCGAGCTACTGGAGGCGCAGTACGCCGGCCTGCAGTTCTTGCTGCTGAACGTCTATGGCCCTGACATCGAGGAGGGGCGCCTGGAACCGCTGCGGGGCGTCCTGGCGGGGATGGACGACCCGATCAAGGTCGCGCTGTTCGACGACACCTGGACCTGGGGCAAGCCGTACTTTTCCGATTTCTGGCGGCGAACGCCCGACCTGGGCGACGTCGAGCACGCCGCGCGCGTCATCTATGAATCGAAATGGAAGCCGTTCTATGAACGGATCGATCGGCGCCACTGGTACCGGTTCGCCGGCCGGCCGTTCATCTATTTTTACGACGGCGGCACGCTGCAGCCCCGGCAGTGCGCCGCGCCGGTCATCGCCAGGTGCAAGCAGATGTTTCAGCGCGACTTTGGCGAGGAACCCTTCGTCGACGTCGACGTCGCCTTCTTTGCCGACCCCCAGATGCCGCGGGTGGCCGACGCCGAGTTCACCTGGATGACGCTGGATCTACCGCACAAGAAGAGCCGCTCGCGCCTGGGCGGGTACGCCATCGATCACGCCATGGTCAAGTGGGATTCGGTGGGCCGCGATCGCCCCGGCGAGCTGGCCACCGAGGGCGACCGCATCCTGAAGGACGGCGCGCTGCTGGAGCGGGTGCTGCGCGATTCCAGCGACGCCGACCTGCTGGTGCTGGCCACCTGGAACGACCTGGGCGAGGGGACCGGCATCAACCGGAACTACGACTACTATTCGCAAGGGTGCTGGTTGCCGCCCGATCACTTCATGCAGCTGATCCGTCAATCACAAAGACAGAGCTGACCAATGGCACGCGTCGTCCTCAAGAACGTTCAGAAGACGTACATCGGCGGGTCCACCGCGGTTCGCGATTTCAACCTGGACGTCGACGACGGCGAATTCGTCGTCTTCGTCGGGCCCTCGGGCTGCGGCAAATCAACCACCCTGCGTTGCATCGCCGGGCTGGAAGAGGTCAGCGGCGGCACCATCCACATCGGCGAGCGTCTGGTCAACGACGTCCAGCCCAAGGACCGGGACATCGCCATGGTGTTCCAGAACTACGCCCTGTACCCGCACATGACGGTGTTCCAGAACATGGCCCTGGCCCTGAAGATCCGCAAGGTGCCACGCCCGGTGATCGCCCAGTCGATCGACCGGGCGGCGCGCATCCTGGGCATCGACAAGATTCTTGATCGCAAGCCCAAGACGCTGTCCGGCGGGCAGCGGCAGCGGGTGGCGCTGGGCCGGGCCATCGTGCGCAACCCCAAGTGCTTTCTGTTCGACGAACCGCTGTCCAACCTGGACGCCAAGCTGCGCGGCGAGATGCGCGCCGAGATCAAGCGCCTGCACCTGGACCTCAAGAGCACGACCATCTATGTGACGCACGACCAGGAAGAGGCGATGACCCTGGGCGATCGCATCGTGGTGATGAAGGACGGCGTCATCCAGCAGTGCGGCGCGCCCCTGGACGTGTACCAGCGGCCGGCCAATCGTTTCGTGGCCGCGTTCGTGGGCACGCCGCCCATGAATTTCTTCGTGGGGACGGTGGCCCGCGATGACGGGCGGCTGTGGTTCGAAGAGGGGACCGGGCGGCTGGCGGTGCCGGACTGGGCGGGCGCGGCGCTGGCGCCCCGGGTCGGTTCAAAGGTGGTGATGGGGGCCCGTCCGCAGGCCATCAGCGGCGGGGCGGGCGGGGCGGCTGGCGGCAACGGCGCCAGCAAGACAAAGGGCAACGTCCTGACGATGAAGGTCGACGTGGTCGAGCCGCTGGGCGACAAGATGGACGTCTATCTGTCGACGCCCAGTCACAAGCACGTGGTGGCCCGCATGGAGGCGGGGGGCACGCTGGCGCCCGATCAGATGATCGCGGCGCAGTTCGATCTGGAACGCGTGCACTTCTTCGAGACCGACGACGCGGGGACCTTGCTGGCCACCGCGCCCGCCCCGGCGAAGTAACCGGCCGCGAACAGCCGCGCTGGCTGTCCAGCGGCGCGGCGGGTCCGGATCGATAATGCTTGGGGCGCGTGACCGAGCTGGCCGACATGGATGTACTGGTGGTGGACGCCCAGACCACCGGGGCCAGCCCTGCCTTCGGCGTGGTGCTGGAGCTGGGCTGGGGCGTGGCGCGCGCCAGCGGCCCGGAACTCCTGACGGCGGCCGAGGCGCGCTGGATCCGGCTGCCGGAGGGCCACCAGGTTCCCCGCCAGGTGGCCAGGCTGACCGACTATGACCCGGCCTTTGCTGTCGATGCCATCGACGACCAGGACGCCTGGCGGCGATTGCGGGCGCTGACAGCAGAGGCCGAGGACACGCCCACGGCGATCCACTATGCCCGCTTTGAACTGGCTTTTCTGCGCGAGTGGGCCGGCCGCCTGGAACCACGACAACGGTTCCCGCTGGATACGGTCTGCCTTCACGCCATGGCCCGCCGGCTGTACCCGGACCTGCCGCGTCGGTCGCTGCGCGCGCTGGCGGGATTCCTGGGGCACGGCGTGGAGCTGACCCGTCGGTCGCTGGGGCACGTCCAGGCCACGGCCTTCGTGTGGCAGCGCCTGTGCGCCGCCCTGGCCCTGCGCGGGATTACCCGGTGGACGCAGCTCAAGGACTGGTTGTCGCAGCCGGAGGCCACCCCACGCGCGCGCGCGGGAAAGGCGCGTTACCCGATCGACGCCGCGCAGTACCGCTGTCTGCCGGATGAACCCGGCGTGTACCGATTTCTGCGTTCAAACGGCGAGCTGCTGTACGTCGGCAAGGCGGCCAGCCTGCGCAAGCGTGTCACCAGCCATTTTCGCGGCCGATTCAATCGCGAGCTGTCTGTCGAGATGTTGACCCAGGTCAGCCAGGTGCGCGCCGACGTCGCGCCCACCGCCCTGGAGGCGGCGCTGCGGGAAAACGAGGCGATCAAGACGCTGCGGCCGCCCTACAACGTCCAGCTGGTCGCTTCCGACGCTCGCGTCTGGTTCAGCGACGTCGATTTTCTCGGCGCCACCGACGCGCCGGACGACGGCCACCCCATCGGCCCCCTGCCGTCCGAGTGGTCGCTGGCGGCGCTGCCGGCGCAGATGGCGCTGCTGGCGGGCCACCCGCCGACCGACCAGCGGCGTGCGGCCGCCGTGGGCACGTCCGCGCTGTGGACCCCGGGGCGGGAGGTGTTTGTGGCGGGATGGACGGCGTTCGTGGCCCGACACGGCGAGGCGCTGGCCCCGTCCGAGGGCGCGCCGCGGACGCGGCTGCTGCGTCTGGCCGCGCGGCTGCTGGCGGCCGGCTCCCTGGGCAAGGCCGCCGACCCGTCCGGGTCGGCGTCAGAGCCCGAAACCCAGGACTGGGATCCCGAACGTGTGGCGCGCCATCTGGAGCGGGCGGCCGCTCAGGCCTATCTGCTGTATCGCCGGGCCCGCTGGCTGCGGCTCTTCTTTGACAGCGACGTCGTCTATCGCGAGCCTGGCAGCGCCAGCACGCGCCGCCTGATCCTGCGCGCGGGCCAGCTGGTCGCCGCCGAGACCGACGGCGTCCCGTCGGTGGCTGCGCCGGATCTTGCCGCTCCTCGTTCGCCGACGGGCCGATTCGATCGGGCGACGTACGATCGGCTGCGCGTCCTCACCACCGAGCTGCGTCGGATCCTGCGCGACGGCGGCCATGTCTCGATGCGCCCCCGTCGTTAAAGTTGCCAGCCGCGAACGCTACCACCACATCGTCGCGGACAGGGAAACCATGTCCTTGTCGGGGTGAAGCGTCGGGTCGACCATGGCCGGAAAGCCGCTGCGGACGTGCACGCCCGCGTTGTAGAGGAAGCGCGAGTACTGGAGGACGACCTGGTCGTGGGCCTGCCACTTGGTGCGGAAGATGATGCGCGGTGAAACGATGGAGAAGGACTGGCTGCTGTCGTTGCTGTCGGGCATGACGCGGTCGACGCGCAGCGAACCGGCCAGCCAGGAAACCATGCTGGCGCCAGCCTCGGCCCCCAGCTTGCGCTTGGTGACGCCGTTATAGGCGGCGTCGTCGCTGGTCACGTGGGTTTGCATGGCGAACAGGCTGACGACCACATCGGGGCTGTCGCCCAGAAACACCTCGGGGTACTTGAGGATGCTCTTGATGCTGACGTCGTACTGGCCGGCGAACGTGGTCAGCGTGCCGACGCCGTTACTTTGCTTGCCCAGATAGTTGTCGATGAGGCCCTGGCCGCTGCCGGTGTTCATCACCTCGAGGATGCGTCCCAGCGAGCCCACGTGGTTGGCCTTGGTCTGCGACGCGGAGAAATAGACGTGTCCGATGTTGCCGGTGGTCAGTCGCAGATCCGCGGCCAGGATGCGCATGTTGCCGTCGGGCACGGTGCCCTGCGACGCGCGATCATCCTGCGTCCAGGCGTTCAGGTAATGCACGCCGATGGTGGCGGTGCTGAGGTACGCGAACCCGGCGTGCAGGTGGTTGACGAAGCCGCTCCCCGCGTTGGGGTTGCCAAAGCCGTTCCACCCCGACGGCACATAGTCGGCGGGAAACTTGTCGAACTGACCCTGGAAACCCTGCTCCAGCGCGATCACGGCGTTCCCCAGGCCGAACTTTGCGATCACGTTCTCGCCGACCCCGTTGATGCGGGCGATGGCCGGTGTGCCGTACTTGCCTTCGTCGTATTCGCCCATCACGCCATAGCGATTGCTGAAGGCGCCGACGTTGATGTCCAGGTGGGTGTTCTTGACGATGTTGGGGAGGCGGAAGTTCAGGAAGGCATCGCTGATCCCCGACTGCTCGGGGGGATTATAGAACTGGGCGCCCGTGGTCGCCGTGCGCGACAGCAGCACGACGTTGCCGGTCACCACCGAGTTGCCGTACGAAAAATTGAGCTGGGCGTACGGCTGCGGCGTCACGGTCGTGTACGTGAAGGAGTCGCGATAGTCAGGAACCACCGGCGGCGCGTGGAGAACCTGGGTGTGCTGTTCGGTCGTCGCCGCGCCGGCGCGCGTGTTCAGGCCCGCTCGCAAGGGCATGGTGATGAAACCGTGGAAATCGAAGCGCCACTCCCCCTCGTCGGCCGCCCGCTGTCCGTAGGCCGGCGTCAGGCCGCCCGGAAGCGCCCCCACCTGCGGCGTACCGGGGGCCAGTCCCAGGGCGATGGCCTGCCTGGCGTCTTCCTTGCTGGCAGCGGGGGCGGCGGCGTCGTCCGCCAGCGCCGAAGGGGGCAAGCACAGCCCCCAGAAGAGCCCCAACGAGAGCCCCCAATAGATAAGGCCGCGTTTCATGCGGAACCTGCTTTCTGTTCTCCCTCTGGTTTTGTCACGATAGAAATCCATTCGCCTTGCCACCCGCATTTTCCCCGTCACCACCACAGACCGAAGGTCAACGCGAACATGTCGGTGTCCAGCTGCCCGCGCGTGAAGTCGTTGGGAAACTCGGAGTGCGTGTGCGCGCCGTAAAGCCACCGCGTATAAGCCAGAGTCACCTGTTCGTGACTCATCCAATCAGTCTTGAAAATCAGCTTGGGGCTGATGACGGTGAAGCTCTCTTCGCTGTCCTTGGAATTGGGTTGCACCCGATCAAAGCGCGCCGACAGCGCCAGCCAGGGGAAGCAGCGATAGGTCAGCTCGGTCCCGAACTTCAGCAGCTTGCGCTTGTCAAAGTCGGGGTCCTTGCTGTTGACCTGGGCATAGTCGACGAAAAAGCTGGTGATGAACTCTGGACCGTTCGGCCCCAGGTCGACCGGATAGCGCAGCAATCGTCCCCAGCTGAGGTTGTATTCAAAGCCGACCACCAGCATCTTCGCGGTCCCGCCGCCCTGCGGGCCGAAGAACCGCTTGGTCATCTGTTCGCCGTTGTACGCGCCGAAGAAGTTCATCCCGGTCAGCAGCGTGGCGTAGTGGGCGTCGGCGTAGGAGGCGGCGATGGCCCCGTTGCCCAGGTAGTTGTCGATCATGCGAAAGTCGGCGCCGAACACGCTCATGTGCGGGTCGGGCCGCCGTGATTCATCCACGAACGGCGTGCGCGGATCGTCCTGCTGGTCGCGTTCGTCCTGAGCCCAGTTGTAAAGATAGTGCAGGCCCAGGACCAGCGGGATGATGCCGTGCCGGGCGATGCCGGCATGGGCGTGCTGAACCCAGCTGGACGGGATCGACGAATTGAACGCGCCGTCGATGCTGACGATGGGCGGCGCGCCCACGGGGGCCTTGCCCAGGCGGCCCATCAGGCCGTCCTCCAGAAACAGCGTGTAGTTGCTGCCCAGGTCGTACTGGCCGGTCAGCGTCTCGCCCACGCCAAAGGGGCTGCCGATGAGGGGGGCGTTGTACCGGCCGACGTCGTACTGGCCCAGGCTGCCGTACGTGTTGGTGAAGGCGCCCACCCGCCAGTTCAGGTTGACGTCGCCCACCGGGATCTTGAAGGACAGATACGCCTCTTGAAACAGGTTCTGGCTGCCCAGGGGCGTCCAGTCCGACCCGACGGTGGGCTTCCAGGTGCTGATCTTGACGTGCGAGGTGACCCGGCTGTTGCCGTACTCGAACGTCAGATCGACCCAGCTGCCCTGAGGAGCGTTGGTGCCATTGAACATGCCGTAGGCGTCGACGATGCGGGGGAAGGTGTGCAGCGTGGTCGTCGACTGATCGGCGCTGGTGAAATCGCGCGAGCCGCGGCCGACGCGCAGCGAGGCGCTCATGTAGCCCCAGAAGTTGAAGTTCCAGTCGTCGGTGGGGGCGGGCGCGCTGAAGGGGACGGTGAAGCCGCCCGGCAAACCCGGCGTCTGCGGCGCGTACGGCGAGAGACCCAGGCCCAACCCGCGGCGATAGCCGGGCAGGTACCCGGGCATGAGAGTCTCGGCGGCCTTCTGGTTTTCTTCGGCGGTGGGCGCCGGCTTGGCCGCAGGCGGGGGCGGCGCCGCCTCCGGGTGAAGAATCACGGGCGCGTCTTGCGCGCGCGCCAGGGTGGGCCACGTCGCCGTCGTCGTCATGACGACCGCCAGGATCGCGATTCGCCGGAGCACGCTACTTTTTCCGGCGGTAGAAGGTGACATTGTCGAAGTAGGAATCGGCCCAGCCCATCGTGGCGCCGAAGGCGATGGTGTCGAGGGACTTCAAATCCATTTTCTGGGCGCGTTTTCCGAACCCGACCTGCCCGAACTGCGAAAACGGCAGCGTGTAAAACTTCCAGTCGGGCGTCAGCTGGATGGTGGTCTGCCAGCCGTCCTGGCAGCGCTCGTCGCGGTTGGGCGGCGGCGTATCGTTCTCGTTCCAGCAGTACTCGCCGCTTTCGTCGGCGGCCGGGAACGAGTAGGGGCGGCAGGCCTTGCCGTCGAAATCGGGATCCTTGTACGTGTCCGGGCTGGTGCAGGCGCTGCGCCCGCAGCGCGGGTACATGAGGTCCATCAGCGAATCGATGAGTCCCGTGGGCAGGGGAACCTTGGGATCGAAGCAGCGGTACGTCGGGTTCGCTCCCATCGGGTCGTCGGGCGAGCAGGGGGCGCCGTTGAGGCAGACGGTGTGGCACTCGCGCACGCGCCGGCAGAATTTCTGGTTCTCGCGCGCCAGCCGGCTGCTGGTGTACTTGTCGGTGAGAATGACCAGGGCGCGGTCCTGGCCTTCCGGTCCGCGGCGCGCCCAGAAGGCGATGCCTTCGTATCCCAATCGCGGCGGATTCGCCGTCGGGTCCGGGGCGACGTCGACGAAGTCATGCGACTGCAAGTAGTCCTTCACCGGCAGGTCCGCGGTGTCGGTCGTCGCCGTCGCCGACAGCGGTGCCGGGCAGAAGTCGATGGGCGACGTGCAGGCGTCGGTTCTTTCCTTGGCGCGGTAACGACCGTCCGGATCGGTGAAGGCGTGGCTGATGCCGCCTCCCCATTTTCGAAAGAGGCCGCCCCTGAAGTGCAAGACCCAGTTGTTGGGTTTTCCGTCGCACGACGGGCCGGGGGTCTTCTCGGCGGGCATTCCCCAGGGCGTGCCCAGCGTCCCTTGCAGCCCCGGGTACCAGGTGGCGTCGCCGGGGACGTGAAACGAAGCCTTGGTCAGATCGTCGTAGGACGACCATCCCGGCGCCACCCCGGTGGCGCTGGGATCGCCGGGGGTGAGCGGTTCGAAGTCATCGAACCAGCCGGTCAGCCAATCGCCGCCGCCCTTGGAGAACTCCAGGCCGGCCAGCGGCGAGCAGTCGACGCGCTGTGAACCGAGATCGGTCAGCCCCGAAGCGATGGGCGGGTAGACCGGCAAGAGCGGGATGACCGGGATGGGGGGCATGGTCGAGTCGGGGTTGGGCTCCGTGGCGGGCACCCCGCCGTTCAGCCAGGGCACGTCGCGCACCAGCGAAGGATCGGGCGTGGTCTTCCCGGTGTTGCCGGGGCCGTCGCAGGACAGGCCGCTCAGGACGGCCACGCCGCCGACCAGCATGGTGTTGCACCAGTAGCGATTGAAGGGGCGCGCGAGAGTCATGGTTGCTTGCCGGCTGCCGTCCAAAACGCGCAAGACGATGCGAGATCGATCCGCGCAGTGCCAGTTTCAGATTTGCGTATGCGTGCCGATCGGGTCAATGCAAATCGTGGTCAATCAACAAAGTATACCGACTGTTACGTGTCTTTTGCGTGTCTTTGGGGACGCCGCCGTTTAACCGCACTGTGGTCATTTGCCAGATGGCTGGCTCTGCGATCGACGGATCAATTGCATGAAATAGTCCGGCGGCAACCAGTGGCCGTCCGCCCAGTAGTCGTAATTGCGATGGATGCCGGTTCCTTCGCCGAGGTCATTCCAGGTGGCGATGACCAGGAGCTCGGCGTCCTGCGACTCCTTCAGCACCCGCTGCATGATCTGACCGCCCTTGACGCAACGGTCGTGGTTGTTGGCGGTCTTGCCGGGGCGGTCGCGGTTCACCGCGTCCCATTTGACCATGGCGTGGTCGATGACGTGACCGTGCAACGTGGACCGATGACGCCGCACGGGAATGTCGAAGGTCATCCACTTGAATTTTGCATCGGCCGCTTCCGGCATCGCCGGATCGTCGAAATAGGCGATGTCGACGTCCACGAACGGCTCCTCGCCGAAATCCGCCTTGAACAGGGCCTTCATCTTGGCGATCAGCGCGGCGGCCTTGGTGCGCGGCTCCAGCGTGCCCGAGTTGTAGAAGTAGATGAAGGGACGCCCGGCGAATCGATACCAGTGCTGCTTGTCGACCTGGGAAAAGAACGGCTTCCACTTGGCCTCGTAGATGGTCTTGGCGGCCTTGTCGGTGTCGCGCAGATCGGGCTTCTGCTTCCAGAAGTCGCCGAAATACGGCTCGCCCCAGGTCCAGGCGTCGTCAAAGAGCGCGATCTTGACCGGCGCTTCCAGCGACTTCAGCGCGTCGCTGAGCGGCTTCAGCTTGCCGTTCTCGATATCGGGGCCGTAGGTGTTCAGCATCAGGAAGTCGATGCCCGCGTACTTGGCGTCCATCAACTCGCGCCGCCAGAACCCCGGCTGCGACGGGTGATAGACCGCCTTCTGGCCCGGCTTCATCCCGAACAGCGGGCTGGGGACGTCCATGCCGGGGGCGTGGGTGTTGGCCCAGTCCATCTCGCAGTTCACCTTGCCCGGACAGTCGAAGAAGAACATGAACACCGCGCCGATGTCGCGCTTGCTGTGCCGTTCGGGCGCGCCCGTCAGCTCTTCCTGGGCCACCCACGGATCGGAGTAGGCCAGCTTGCACTCGCGCTTGTTGTCGGCGCACAACGTGCGTACCACGTCGATGCGCCGCACATAGTACTCGTCGCGCATGCGCTGGGCCCAGGTGGCGATCAGCGCGTCGGTCGGCGGCTGGCCGGTGATCTGACAGTGGGCGGCGCGAACAAACGTCTCGGGCGTGTTGCCCAGGTTCACGTCGACCACCTCGGCGCGGGCGCAGGGACCGGCGAAGTCGGGCTTCAGCTTGAACGGGCCGTAAGTGGGGCCATCATCCTTTTGCGTCTGCGCCGTTGTCGCCGCCGGCGCGTTCAGCGTCGGCATGCGAATGCAGCCGAGGCCAAGGGGCGAGAGGCAAACGCCGGCGGTCAGAAACGCCGCGATTGCTGGTCCCGAACGGCGCGCACTGGAGAAATGATTGCTGCCAGTCATTGGAGGGGAGGGGAAGGATGCATCAATCCTTCGCCCATCAATCTTTTGCCTGCCAGACTGATCCAAGTCAAAACAAATTCAGCGCGACGCCGAGAACTGAATGAAACAATGACACTCGGTAAACATCGATTCTTGACCATGCTTTGTCTTGACCATGCTTTATTGCGAATGATGAAGTGGAAAGTGCAAGAGCGAGCGCAGGTGCAGGTACGGCTGCTGGTAAACGACGAGCGCCGCCCCGGTCGCGCGCAAATCAAGCGGTTTCAAGGAGGCACGTGAGCAAGATTTCTCCCTGCTGGATTCTGATCGCGGCGGTCCCGGCCTGTCTCTATCCCCCGGCGACGGTGGTGCAGAACGCCCGCGCCCAGGCGAACGTGGTCAAGGTCGAGGCGCCCAAGAACGCCGGCGACGAGCCGGCGCCGGCCAAACCGACCGACGAATTGATCTCGGACGGGTCGTCGCCCACCGTGATGAACCTGCATCCCGGCGGAGGGTGGTTCATCTTTCACGACCCGACACCGAACGGAACCATGACCCCGTCCAGCACCGGTGACTTCGCCTCGGCGATGAAGGACGGCGTCATCCACACCACCGGCCGCGGATTCATCGACTGGGGCGGAGGAATCGGCTTCAACTTTCAGGGCGCCGGCGCGCTGACCGCCATCGACGCCTCGGAGTGGAAGGGGATCTCGTTCCGGGCCTGGGGCACCACGCCCATGCACGTCGGCCTGGCCACCAAGGCCACCATGCCGGAGTTCAACCAGTGCAAGAAGTGCTTCGACCACTTCGCCGTGGACATCTATCTGACCAACAAGCCCACGGTCTATACCTTCACCTGGGATCAGCTGAGGCCGGCCGGGTGGGGCGCGCCCAAGGCGAAGTTCGACGCGACGACCGTGATCGGGCTGAATTTCACGTCCAAGGGCGCCATGCCCTGGGACTTCACTGTGGACGATCTCAAATTCATTAAATAAGACGACCAGTCGCCGTTGAGACGGCGCCGACGTCTTTGCGACAGTCGCGCCCCTGCGCCACCTGCGTGGCCGGCGCCGCGGTGGGGAGCAGCGCCTTGGGCCGTCCGGGGCCGGGCGCCTCGAAGGCCGATGACGCATCGGCCGCCGGCGCCTGAACGAGCCGCTGCCGCGCAGGAAAATCTTCTTGACGGGTGAACCGGCCCTGGGTGACATTGCACAAATGAAATTGAAAATGATAGTCAACTTCAGAACGGCGCGTCGAGGGGGCGGGCCGGTCGCCCTGGGCGTCTGCCTGGCCACCCTGGCCGTCCTCCGGGCCGGCGACGCCCACGCCGATCGCCGCGCCTACGCCGAGACCTATGAGGCCGTCACCGCCCCCAAAGGGGAGCTGGACGTCGAGATGTGGAGCACCTATGCCCGGGACGGTGAGGTGATGAACGGCCCCACGACCAAGGGTTTTCGCAACATGCTGGAGCTGGAGTACGGCCTCACCGATCGCTGGGACGTGGCGCTCTATAACCTGCTGGACGTCGACACCGGTGACACCGGGCAGACGGGTTATGCCGGCCTGAAGCTGGAGACCCGCTATCGGCTGCTCCCCGCGGGGCAATGGATCGTCGATCCGATCATCTATTTCGAATATCAGTTCCTGCGCTATGGCGACGCCGCCCACAAGCTGGAGGTCAAGCTGATCCTGGCCAGGGACGTCGGCCCCTGGAACTTTGCCCTGAACGTCGCCGCCGAGGTCGAGCGCCTGCGAGAAGGTGGCGATTACGTGCCGGAGACCGAGTACGCCTTCGGCATCAGCCGCGAGCTCTTCGGGCCGTCGCTGAAGCTGGGCGTGGAGATCTTCGGCAAGGCGGAGAAGCCGCCCGAGGAATCGACCGAGGTCTTTTTCTGGACCGGCCCGGCCCTCTCCTGGGCAGCCGGCGTTCACCAGGGCGCCTTGCACGGCCTGTGGGCCACCGTCGGCGCCGGCCGCGGCCTGACCTCACACTCCGAGGCCTGGTACGGCCGGGCCATCGTGGGATTGCAGTTCTGATGCGGCTCCGCCGCCGCGGAAGGGGCCTGTTGGCCCCTCCCGCGAGCCCTCCCCCCGCGACCAGAGCCGAGGGCGGATCCTGCTCGGCACGCGCTTTCTCCGGCGGGCAAAGCCCGCCTCCGATCCTCATGTAACACTCCAGGCCCGTCAGGACCATTCAGGTCAGGTCAGGCCAGGATCGACGGATCGTCCGCCTTGTAGTCGCGTCCGTCGCCGACCTTGGGCAGGCCATAGGCCTTGCCCAGCGAGCTGTAGAGCTCGATGGCCTTGATGCGGTCGTTCGAGTTGAGGCCCATCTTGAAGCGCCCGTTGCCGCCGGCGATGCCGTGGAACATGCGCGTGACGTCGTGGTTGGTGCCGACCTCGCTGCCGACCAGCACCAGGGTGTTGTCCAGCACTGTCTTGCCGTTGGGCCCCAGAAAATCCTTGGAGTCCATCTTGGTCAACACCTGGGCCAGATTGCGGTGGCACAGGAAGTTGTGGGCGGTGCCGATCTTGACGATGCCGGCGTTGTTGGCGTCCCACATGTGATAGGTGGCGTGGACGTTGCCATTGAAGACGTAATTGGCGTCGTCGGGATAGGCCCCCGGGCCGGTGAAGTAGGTGTGGCCGCCGCCCGAATCGAAGGACAGGTTGCCGAACCGATAATAGTCAGACTGCAGGCCCGCGACGAAGAGGTCGGCCATGATCTGGTAGGCGGTCTCAAAGTCCTTGGGGCTGACCCGGTAGACGTTGGCCGGATCGCCGCAGCTGCTGCCGTCGATCTTGTACTTGAGGTTGGGGGGCATGGGACGGGTCACGTTGACCGTCTTGGGCGGCTGTCCCACGCCGCCATAGACCGCCTGCTCCAGCTGGCGCACGCGATCGAGGTGGTTCTTGAGGACGACGATGTCCCGCGCCGGCAGGGGCGAGCCGGCCCCGGTGTACTTCTGGTAGGCGGGGACCAGGTAGTCGATGATCGAGCGCGAGGCGCGCGCCTTGGGATCTTGCATGACGGGCGTCGGCATCTTGCCGAACACGTTGTCGAAGAAATCGACGGGCGAGGCGAGATCCTCGAAGTCAGCGGCGTTCTTGCCCTGGGCGTCGTAGATCCGCTGGTACTGATAGTTGATGCCGCGGCGAAAGTAGATGCCGCAGTCCATGACCTTGAACAGCGTCGGCGACCCCTGCGGGTACGCCTGCTTCATGATCGCCCACTGCATGGACGGGCCCTGCGGCACCACGTTGAATCCGGCGGCGATGTTGGTGCGGAAGCCGCTGAACAGGTAGGGCTGTCCGTAATGGTGCTGCGCCACCGCCGGCTGGTCGGCGGCGGCGGACATGTTGATGTTGGTGTAGATCGACAGCTTCTTGGCGTCGACCAGCGGCTGGTAATAGCGAAGGCTGCCGGCATAGCCGCGGTTGAGAACGACGTCAGGCGTTCCCAGGCCGTGCATCAGGCTGACCACGCTGACCGGCGCGTCGGCCGGCGCGCCGAAGACGCTCTTCTCCAGCATGCAATCCAGAAACGGCAACCCGATGGCGATGCCGCCCGCTTTGAGGCAGGCCCGTCGACTGAGAACGTGGCGATATTTCATGAGCCGTTCTTCCTATCTGGTGGTGAAGATCTTCTGGCGAATCAGGGCTTTCATCAGCGACGGGAACGTCACGTCGGAATTCAACTTCGTCGCCTCGGCAAGAACGGTCTGCACCAGCTCGGGCGGGTACTCGGTGTGCTGCAGTCCGTAACGGATCACCTGATCGGTGACGCAGCGGTGGAACTGCGTGCTGCCCGCCAGCTTGGGGAGAAAATCCGCGAACCCGTTGAACGGGATGTCGCCCAGGCCGGTGGTGATGGGGCCGTTGTCCTTCAAGGTGGGGTCGGTCTTGAAGGTCCCGTCGCCCCCCCATTTGTTGAAGGCGAACGAGAACGATTCGAACTGGGCGTGGCAGCCCTTGCACCGGTTGTCGGCCATGCGCGCCTCGCCGATGTCCCGCTGGGTGGGGTTGGGAGGCAGCAGCGCGCTGAGATCGGTCTGCTGAATGCCCGGCGGCGGGGGCGGCGTGGGGGGCACGCACATCATCTGGTTGGCGATGAACGATCCGCGGCTGACCGTCGAACCAAAGACAGAGTTGCTCATGGCCATCAACGTGGCCGGGTGGGTGAGCAGGCCCATGAACGGATAACCGGGGTTGGCCTTGACCGTCGTCGCCTTGGACGGCGCGCCGCTGATCCAGGTGGCGGCCGCCTCGTTCGTCACGAACGTGTCCAGCGTGAGGATCGCCGAGACCGGCCGGTTCTGTTCGACCAGCGAGGCGAACGACGCGACGGCGGAGTTCATCAACTGGATGACGGTCGCCGGATCAGTCATCAGGTTGCGCGTGGTCGCCCGCTGCAGATCCAGATAGTCAAAACCGAAGGCGCTCGCAAACCGGGTGACGTTCTTGGCCAGCAGGCGATCGATCTGCTTGTCCAGGCCGGCGGCGTTGCGAAGGTCCTGGGCCTTGGCTGCGGCATAAAGCTCCGCGTCGGGCGGGGCATCGCTGACGAAGTACGAGATGCGCGAGGCCAGCTGATAGTCGGTCAGCGTGTCATCGCCGAACAGATACAGGAAATCAGGCGCCTGCAAGGTGGCCCGCACCAGCAGCTTGACCGTCTCGTCGTACGTCATCATGGCCGCCGCGGCGGCGTCCAGGATCGGCTGGAACGCGTTGACGTCCGCGTCGGCGGTGGGACGGCGGAACGCCCCCTCGGTGAAGTTTTTCAGGAAGGTCTTGATGCACGTCAGCTGTGTGCACTGGCCCCACCGCAGATGAAAGGCCGGCCAATCGGTGACGTGATCGACGATGTAAGAGGCCGCGGCGTCGTAAGCCTTGATCAGATCAAAGGGCTGGTCCTGGGCGAACCCGGTATTCCGGAAGGCGCCGTGGCGATCCTGGTAGGGCAGAAGCTGGTCGGCGCCCACGACAGCGGCATCCCCGACCAGGGCCGCCGCCGATTGAATGAACTGCGCATTGGTCAGGCGCGAGATGGCCTTGTCCTGCGTGTTCTCGATGTCGACGGTCCCGATCCCTTTGCTCTCGGGGGGCGGCGTCGGGCCGCCGCTGCCGCCGGCGTTGCCGCTGCCGGGCGGGCCTCCCATTCCCATTCGACCGATGTCGCCGGTACAGGCGGCGACGGTCACAATCGAGGCGAGCCCCACCAGGAACGGAAGTGGCCGAAGTCGAGGACTGCTCATTCGTTGTCTCCGTGGCCGCTCTCACGGCAATCAATCTGCCGAGGAAAGGCAATGAACCGGGCCCAATCCCAAGTCTCGTCAGGGACCCCTCCAAGCTGGGCCACCACCTGCTGGACATTTGGTGGCCCCACCCCCAGGCCGCACCCACAAGGTGTGGCAGCAAGTCAGAGGCCAGCTATTGCCGCGCCATTTCACAAGGCCGTCGGCCTGGGCGCCGCCGGTGACCGATGACACCTGTCAACTGTGCATTACAGGCCGGGCCTAGAACCAGGTGCTCCGTCGATAGTCCCGATAGCGCTCGCCGAACTGGGCCAGCAGGACGGCATCCTCGCGGCGGACGCGCCAGACCTGCATCCCGATCACCAGCGCGACGTAAGCATCAAAGAAGAGATTGCGCAGGCACAGGGCGGTGCCCACCAGGACCAGGCTGGAGAAGACGTAGACCGGGTGACGGATCTTCGAATACAGCCCGTGGGTGACCAGCTCGCGGGCCTCGGGCGCCAGCGTGAAGGACCGCCCCAGCTGCCAGCGCGCCAGCATCCACAAGGCGAACGAGGGCAGAGCGATGGCCATGCCCAGCCAGCGCGTGTTGCCCTGGGGATAGCGAACGGCGAAGCCAAACAGGATCACATAGGCGACGAAATCCAAGAAATAGCGCTTGGGCACGTCGGCAAAACGGGAGGTCATCGGGGGCTTTGAGAATAGGGCGCCCCCTCCCTCCTTATCAACCGGCGCAATCAACCGGGAAAATCAGCGGCCGCGGGCGTCGCCTATCGTTCGCGCAAGGCGCCGGCCGCCTTCTCGGCGCGGTCCAGGCGGCGATTGACCTCGTCCCAGTTGACGTTCTTGAAGAAGGCGTCGATGTACTTGCCGGCGGCCGAACCGTAATCGATGGCGTAGGCGTGCTCGTACATGTCCATCACCAGCAGCGGCGCGCCGAAGGCCAGCGCCTGGGTGTGGTTGCCGGCCCAGTAGCTGCGCACGTCGCCGGTCAGAAAATTGAAATCCACGACGGCCCATCCGCTGCCGCCGCCCAGGCTGTTCCCCAGCGCGCGGAAGGTCTCTTCCCAGCGGGCCATGCCGCCATAGCTGGCCGCCAGGAGCTTTTCGATGGCGCCGCTGGGCTTGCCGTTGCCGCCCAGGTTGCCGAAATAATGCTGGTGAAGGATCGCCGAATTGGTGAAAGTCAGCTCTCTCTCTTTGAGGCCGCTGACAACGAACCCCGGCGTGTCTTTGGTGACGGAGGCCAGGTTTTCCTCCACCTTGTTGAGATTCTTCACGGCGCCCGCGTAATTGTTGTCGTGGTGCGAGACGATCATCTTCTCCGAGATGCCGTTAAGCTTCTTGGGGTCGAACGTCAACGGCGCCACCACGTGCTTTCCTGCGAACGCCGCGGCTGCCGCGCCGCCATTGCCGGCCCCGGCGCCGGACTCGGCGGCCCAGGCGCTCCGGCTGCTGGCGGCGATGAAGATGGCTGGAGCGGTGACGGCGATGCCACCCAGGACGTCTCGTCGATTCATGGACATGGGAACCTCCTTCGTTCGATCGTTGTTGTTGATGAGTGGACGTTGCGGTGACGGGTTCATGAGCGGTGCAGGATCAGCCCGGCCACGCCGGCCAGCAGAATGACCACCGGCTCGGGCGCCTTCTTGATGCGACGAAGGATCACCCAGGTGAAGACGGCGATGGCCACCGTTGGCAGATCGATCAGGGCGCGCCGGCCCAATACGAAGGCGGCGCCGGCGATGGCGCCGGTCGCGGCGGCGGTGACACCGTCGACGAAGGCCTTGACCCGCGGGTTGGCGGCGATGCGCCGGAAGTACGGCGCCGGGATCACCACGAACAGATAGCAGGGAAGAAAGACTCCCAGCGCCGCGCAGATGGCGCCCCACGGCCCCGCCACCAGATAGCCGATGAACGCCACGGTGATCACCACCGGTCCGGGGGTGATCATGGCGACCGCCACGGCGTCGAGAAACTGGCGTTCGGTCAGCCAGTGAAATTGATTGACCACGCCCCCGTGCAAAAAGGGAACGATGGCCAGCCCGCTGCCGAACACGAAGGCGCCGGCCTCCGCGAAGTAGATGGTCACCTTGATCAACAGGGGCCAGCTGGCGACGGCGCCGGCGCCCGCCGCCACCAGCAGCGCCGGCAGGGCGGGCGGCAACAGGATTGCTGCGGGCGAGCGCCAGCGCGGGCGGTGCCGGACCAGCACGGCCACGACACCGCTGGCCAGGAACAGCCAGACGATCTCCGACTCCGTCCACGCCGTGGCCAGCGCGCTGGTCGCGAAGAGGAACCACAGCAGGCGATCCTTGCCCAGCGTCAGCTTGACCAGCTTGAAGGCGCTGCGGGCGATGATGCTGATGACGGCGGCGCCAATGCCATAGAAAGCGTTCTGCATCCAGGCCAGGCCGCCAAAGCGGACGTAAAGGGCAGAGATCCCCAGGACCATGAAGAACGACGGCAGGATGAAGGCCGCCGCCACGCCGGTGGCGCCGGCCAGTCCCGCCCTTGCCCAGCCAAGATAGATGGCCAGCTGGGCCGCCAAAGGGCCGGGCGCCAGCTGTGCCAGCGCCAGCCCTTCCAGGTAATCCTGCTTGGAGATCCAGCCGCGCCGCTCGACGAGATCGCGCTGCATGTACCCCGCCAGCGCGATCGGCCCGCCGAACCCGAAGGCGCCCAGCGCCAGGAAGTAACGGAGGAGCGCGCGCAGGCTGACGGGCGCGCCGGCAGGCGGTGGCGTCGTCGATCGGGTCGTGGTTTCTGATGCGGGCGGCGCTGTCATTTTCTTTTTCGTTTGAAGGACGCGTAGAGGGCGTCGAAGAGCAGGCTGCCTCCGGCGATGCGCGCGTCGTCGTCGGGCTGGGTCAGGGCCAGGCCATTGACCATTCGCTCGATGCCGGGTGTCTCGGGGCGGGCGAACTTTCCGTCGCGCACGTCGATGTCGTGGACCACCTCGCCCAGGGCCAGCACCGCCGGGTCGTCGACGGCAAAACGCCGGGTCAGCACCTCGAACGTGCAGCGATCGCCTTCGTGGGTGTACTCGGCCTCGAACATGTCGAAGCGACGCTCGCCCGGTTCGGGCCGGTATCCCTTGGCCGGGACGAACTTGAAGGTGGCCTCGGCGTCGATGAACCTTCGGATCAACCAGGCGCTGGCGATGCGATCGACGTGCACGCCCTGGCGGGTCACCCAGGTGCCGCGCCGGATCTTTTCAGCCGCCGGGTAGGCGCCTCTGGCCGCCGCGGTCGTCGGCTCCTCCAGGCGGGTTGCCAGGTCGTCCAGCAGCGAGGCGACAGACTCGGCCTGGGGCGCCTCGAAAAAATCCAGGGCGTGAATCTCGGCGTGGCGACGCCGCAGGCGAGCGAGCGCCGCGCGCCCTGACGCTCGCCGCTCGTCGCTGAGCCGTCGGTTCTTGCCCAGGCTCTTCGCCGCCGCGCGGAGCTCGACGGCCAGGTCCTGATAGTCCCTGCCGCGGGCGGCGTTGAACAGCGCCTCGATCGCTTCATTCGAGCTGCCGCCGACGAAGTTCGACTCGCACAGCGACGATTCACCGTGCTGGGCGGCGATCTGGCGCGCCACCCAGGTGAAGCTTTCAAATGCGGCGTCGCTGCTGGGCAGGACGTAAACCGAATTCTTGATGGCGACGGCCCCGACCTTCTGAAGCTGTCGCGCCGTCTTGACCCGCAGGTACGCCGGCGAGGGCGGGAGCTGATGAATCAGCAGCAGCCAGCGCGCCCTGGGCTCCCCGACGTCATACACAGGCGGACGCTAGAGCAACCGTATCAAGCATTCAATCGTTTGATACAACCGTATCAAGCATGCAAGAAATCGGCGGGCCGCGCCCGGCGCCGCCCATGTCACCCGGGGGGGACCAGATCGCGGGCTGGCGGATCTTTGGTTTCGCTTTAGATTCCCGGTCATGGCTCCGGCTTCGAACAAGGCGGGCTTCATCGTGAAGCTGACCGCCGCAGCGATCTTGCTGGCCACCTGCCAGTCCCAGCCCACCGGCATCGTCATCGCCGTGGACACCGCGGAATTCGAACCGGACGAGCTGCAGTTCGGGGTTCGGGTGTCGCCCCCCGATGACGGGGCCACCGGACAGGTGGTGGTCGACCCGGAGGGGAAGGGTCGGGTGAAGCACATGAAGAAGGCCAAGCATGAACGGCAGCCCGTCTTTCTGGACGACGACCTGGCGGGACAGGCCCTGACCTGCGAGGTGATCGGTCTGGTCGGCGGCAAGATCGTGGCGGCCGGTGTCAGCACGGCCCGGCCCAGGCTTCATGAATGGACCGAGGTGCAGGTGACCTTGGCGGCGGCGGGCCCTGACTATCACCCTGGCCGCCGGCCAGGCATCGACGCCGGTGACCAGCCATCCGTTGACGCCAGTGATGCCCCTGATGCCGACGCTGCTGCCGACGCCATCGGGCCGTTGCCGGGCAGCGGCGGGTCGGGAGGATCGCCGCCGGTCGCAGGCACGGGCGGCCGAGCCGGCGGCACCGGTGGCACCGCTGGTGGCACGGGCGGCAGGAGCGGTGGGACGGGTGGCGCCGCAGGCGGAACGGGCGGAAAGGCCGGCACGGGCGGCGCCGTCGGCGGAACGGGCGGCAGGGCGGGGACGGGCGGCGCTGGCGGTTCGATGCCGCCACCGCTGAAGGGCAAGGGGGCCGCCTGTCGGTCGGGCGGCGAATGCGCCACGAACTTCTGCGTGGACGGCGTCTGCTGCGGGACGGCCTGCACCGGGGGCTGCCGTTCCTGCAACGACGCCCGGGGTCGCGGGGACTGCTTGCTGACCGGCGCCCGCGCCGCGGATCCGCGCCACAGCTGCGCTGTTCAACCGCCGTCAACCTGCGCCACGAACGGAACCTGCGACGGCAACGGCGCCTGCGCACGGTATCCCGCCAGCGCGTCTTGCGGCGCCCCCTCGTGCAAGAACAAGAACTTTGTCATTCCCGGCGCCGCCTGTGACGGCAACGGGCAATGCCAGGAACTGCCGATGGTGAAATGCGACAACGCCCTCACCTGCGTCAATGGCGCCTGCATCTAGCAATCGCGCGAACGCGGCCAGTATCAGGTACCCCAAAGACTGGTTCTCGGAGCGCGCCGCCATCAGATAGTGCCGCTCGCAGGCCAGGGCACCTCAGAAACCTGACAGCGCGCCCTTGACCGGCCGGCCCGGGCGCGCTTTGTTTTGGGCATGTGCCGGAACATCAAGACCCTGTTCAATTTCGAGCCGCCGGCCACCGACGAAGAGATTCACGCGGCGGCGCTGCAGTTCGTGCGCAAGGTCAGCGGCTTCAACAAGCCGTCCCAGGCCAACGAAGCCGCCTTCCAACGCGCCGTCGAGAGCGTCCGGGCGGTGGCGCGCGAGCTCCTCGACGGCCTGTCCACCAGCGCGCCGCCCAAGGACCGCGCCGTCGAAGCGGAGCGGGCGCGGGAACGTTCACGGGTGCGCTTCGGCAGCGCTTGACGGCGGTCGGAGCAGGCGGGCGTCGCTATAGCCCGCTGCACTCCGAACGGGCCAGCATGTGCTGATCAAAGTTCTTGAGGATGCTGACCAGCACGGCGATGCCCTCTGTTATCGGCCTGCAACCGCTGGCGCCCGCTGCGCAGTCGCCGCCCACCAGCATGCCGTGGCCGTCGGAGCGACGCACGGAATAGACGGCGCCGTCGACGGGGCGCGGATCGGTGCCGTACAGCAGCGGCGCCGGTTCGTTGAACGCGCTGACCACGTCGGGTTTCTGCAGCGTCTGCTGGATGTCGAAGATCCCGAACGAATTCATTCCCAGGCAGGACAGCCCCGTGATCGAGCAGGACTTGGTCCCTCCGTCGGAGCGGGAATAGGTCCGGACGTGGTCGTACTTGTCGGGCGGCGTCAGGGTCGACTCGTCGGAAAATGCGACCAGGCCGCCGTTCCAGCCGAAGGAATAGCTGTCGGCCAGCGTGCAGCCGGCCGTGGTGTCGCTGGCCTCCTGTCGATCAGGGGCGGCGACGTCTTGCGGCTGGACAGTATCGGGGGCGGCGTCAGGGGACGCCTTGTCGACCTGGCCGTCAGTGGTGCTGCCGTCCGGCAGACAGGCTCGCTCGGTGCACGCCACGCCTCCGTTCGCGGAACATGAACAGCTGTTGCGGCCATCCGTGCTGGGGAAGGATTGCCCGGCCGCGTAACTCTTGCCGCCGTAACTGCAGGCGGGTGAAGGCGAGCTAGACGAGCAGGCGGCGCCCGCCAGGCAAAGAGCAGTGACCGCAATCAATGGCCGAAGGCGAAGATAGTTCATGGCCGGAACTATATTCAATTCTCAGGCCAATCGAACGTTCGGTGCCCGTCGGGTTTTCACCCGGTCATCGTACGGCCAGGCGGGCGGTCAATGATCCAGTCTTGTCGTCTTGGCTCAGGTCCTGGCCCAGCGTAAGAACGCTCGGGTGCCGGAAAGCCGCACGACGTTCCGTCGACGTGCGCCACCTGGTCTTCCCAGGGCACGCGATAGCGCCCGTCGACCAGGTCGCGCATGAACGTGTACGGGCAGTCGCGAGCGCCGCCCTTGACGGCCACATAGCCGCGATGCCCTAGCTGGTAAATGTTGTTCTCGACGCCCCAGTTGATGCGCGCCTCGCGCACCAGATCGGGGCGCACCTCGGCGGTGATGATCTCGTCGGGGCGGGCGCCGCCGGTGGCCAGGGGGACGCCGTCGAAGTTCACGATCATTCCTTCGCCCATCGAATCGAATGTGCCGTCGCTGCCGCACAGGCAGACCGACGCGGTGACGGCCAGGTTCGAAAAGGCATTCGCCTGGTTGGTGATCTGCCAGCTGTGACGGATGGGCGCCGTATAACCGGCGGTGCGCAGGATGATCTCGGCGCCTTTGTACGCGCACTCGCGCGCCATCTCCGGGAACATGCCGTCGTGACAGATGATGAGGCCGATGCGGCTGCCGCGCGGCCCGTCGCACACGGGGACGCCGACGTTTCCAGGCTCCCACGGTTCGACCGGCACCCAGGGGTGCAGCTTGCGGTAGTAAAGCCGCAGGTCGCCGCGGTCGTCGTAGATGATGCCGGTGTTGTACGGGTTGCCGTCGGGGTTGGCTTCCATGATGGAAAAGCATCCCCAGATTCGATTCTCCTGACAGGCACGACGGAAGGCCGCCACCTCCGGGCCATCCATGCGGCACATCAAGGCCGGGTCGGTGCTCATGGACAGGCCATGCAGCGAATATTCTGGAAAGACAACCAGGTCCATGCCCGGCTGGTTGCGCCGGGCCTTGGCCACCATGTCGCAAATCCGTCGCGTCTGCGCCGCCAGCTGGGCCGGCGTGGTCACCGTCGGAAGCTGCAGCTGCACCAACCCCAGTCCCACGCCGCCGGGCGATTTGTTGAGACCCCCAAGTCCGCTCATCGGAACCTCCTTGCTGAAGGGGTATCTTCTCAAGGTCAGGGTTCCGTCATGTTTCCAGCCGGCGCAGTTTTGGTAACGCCGTCGGCTGGGGGCCGCGGATCTACTGCGTGGGGCCGGTGATCGGATAGCCGCGCCACAGCCAGGTCATCAGCTCGGCGACCCAGGGGCGAGAGCTGGCCTGATCGTGCGTGCCACCGTTGATCAGGATGTACCGATAGTGATATCCGGCCGCCATCAGCGCGGCGCCCATCGTTTCATTGGCCATGGTCCAGCGCGGCGCCAGCAGATCGTTGGTGCCGGCGGTCATGGCGACGCGGATCGGTTTCAGCGGCATGGTGGTGCGCACCAGGTTGTTGTAAAGGTCGCCGCCCGGATTCTGCAGCGTCGTATAGCTGCCGCTGAAGGAGAGGACGCGGCGGTAACGCTCGGGCTGGAACCAGGCCATGGTGAAGGCCAGGATGCCGCCCGAGCTGTGGCCGCTGGCCCCGGACGCGTCCGGATCGGTGGTCAGCTTGATACCCAGCGCCTCGACGGCGGGCAGGGCTTGCGTGGTCAGATACTGGCTGAACTTGTCGTTGACGGTGTCGTATTCGGGGCTGCGATTCACCGGTGGAATGAAGATCGCCACCATCATCGGGATCTTCTTTTCGAAGATCAGATTGTCGATGACGACCGGGATATTTTCGCTGCCCGCCAGGGACGTGCCGTCATGAAAGACCATGAAGGCGACCGGCTTCCCCGCGACGTAGCCGGCGGGCGTATAGACCTGGCCGCTGCGCCCGGAAAATCCCATGGCCGCCGGGATCTGAAATCCGCGCATCATGCCGGCGCTGACGCCAGGCAGGCGCCCGGCCGCCTCGGGGGGAATCGCCGGGCGCATCATCGGGAAACGTCCGTCGCCCTCCGTGCCCGGATCCATCACCGCGGTCTCGCCGGCCGGCCCATCGGCCGGCCCGTCGGTGGTGGTGCCGCCGCTGCCGGCGTCGGTGGCGTCCGACCCGCCCGAGCCGACCATGTCGCCGCCCGAGCCACCGCCGGTGCCCGGTTGACCGCCGCTGCCGGTGGCGCCGCCGCTGGATCCAACGCTGCCCCCGCTGCCACTGCCGCTGCCTCCACTGCCTGTCGTGATGGGGTGACTGCCGTCCGATGACGAACAGGCCATAAGCAGAACAAACGGCGCGATGACGACGACAGCAAGGCCAGAAGGTGCTCTTTTGGGCATGTGTAACGTTATAGGCGCTGGGCTGCCGTTCAGCAGGCAACAAACTGAAGGACCGCGAGATCAGCTGGCGATTGCGTTGTTCCCCGTCATCGTCGAAAGTCGAAACGCCAGAGAGCAGCATGAAATTGGACAGACCGATGCAGCCAGCCGCGCCAATGCTCCGTTGCCGGGCCGCGGCGTTG
The DNA here is from genome assembly GCA_035577105.1 of Polyangia bacterium. Taxonomy (GTDB): domain Bacteria; phylum Myxococcota_A; class Polyangia; order Fen-1088; family Fen-1088; genus DATKEU01. The sequence goes on along the minus strand of DATLVT010000236.1, from coordinate 2,675 downwards.
CTGGCGGTGATCTGGGGAGCTGTTTTCTTCCAGGCCAGTCCCGCGCGCGCTGACCAGGTGGTGCAGGTCCCCGTTGATCGGCTGCTGAATGGTCGGGCGGTGTCGACCCTGACCGCAGGCGCGGTGGTGCCTTGGACGGACGGCGTCGATCAGAACGACGGCCTGATGACCACGGCGGCCCAGGCCTTCCTTCATCAGACCGGCGTGGCGTTGCCCGACGACGGCGTCTTTGCAGCCGACAATCGCCATCCGGAGGTGGTGCTGCATTTTTCCAATGCCGCGCCCGTCGACAGTCACCAGATCTTCTTCCTGCACGGCACGGGCAATTTTCAGTTCGCGGTGCCGCCCGGGCACTATTCGCGCCTGTTTCTTTTCCTGCTCAGCTCCATCGGCGCCTCGCCCTTGACCGTGACGTTCGATTACGCCGACGCCACCACCACCGTCCAGCAATTCACCTTGCCTGACTGGGGCACCGGCGCGCCGCTGCCCAAAGATCCGCCCATCTTCTTTAACTTGATCGCCGGCATGCACAAGTGGGACAGACAGGATCGCAGCGTCGACACGCCGTCTCACGCGATCACCGGAGTCGAGGTCACCCCGGCCAGTGACAGAGTGTTGACCAGCGTTCACGTCGACAAACCGAACGCCGGCCAGTACCTGACTTTCTGGGGCGCCACCGGGGTGGCGACCATGATCGCCGATGGCGGCGTGGCCAGCGACGGAGGCGAGGTCGATGCGCGGGTCGACGCGGGCGTCGATGTCGCCGTGGCCGCCGTCGACGCGGGTGGAACGGATACCGACAACGGCGCGGGCGGGGGCGCGGGCGGGGCAGGGACGGGCGGCGGCAACGCCGTCGATCCGGCGACGACTGACGGCGGAGGAGGATCGTCAGGCCGCGCCGATGGTGGCAACGCTCCGTCCACCTCCGGCGCGACGGGTGGTTGCGCGGTCGGAGGCGGTGCTTCGCCGGTATCGCTTTCCATCGGGTTCAGCTTCTTGGCCGCCGTTGCGGTGGGCGTCGGTCGGCGCCGCCGTTGCCATTGACCTCCAGGGAGAGGGTCAGGGCCGTGGCCGGTGCCGCTCGTGCCCCGCCCTAGTCGCACCAGAACTGGTGTTTACTGTGACCCGATGAGCGATCGTACAAACGCATCGGGCGCCTCGCTCCAATCCCGGGGCGCAACCGGGGTTCGCAGCGTCGAGGGTGTCCACCGCAGCACAGGCTTTCATTGGGTCGGCGACGGGTTTCATGTCTCGACCTATTTCCCCAGCCCACGCCTGCCGCCCGAACGCGTGAGCCCGTTCGTCCTGATGGACTACGGTCCGCCCAAGGAGTTCGCCCCGCTGGCCGAAGGCAATCGCGGGGTGGGCTGGCATCCGCACCGCGGCTTCGAGACGGTGACCCTGGCCTGGGAGGGCAAGGTCGCTCATCGCGACAACGCCGGCCATGCGGGCGTGATCGGTCCCGGCGACGTGCAATGGATGACCGCGGCAGGCGGCATCTTTCACGAGGAGTATCACGAGGAGCAGTTCAGCCGCGCCGGCGGTCGCATGCACATGATGCAGCTGTGGGTGAACCTTCCCAGGAAGGACAAGGGCGCGCCACCCGCCTATCAGCCACTGACCGCGGCGAACATTCCGACTGTCGCGCTGGAGCACGGAGGGTCTGTGCGCGTGATCGCGGGAACATACGGGACGGCGCGCGGACCGGCCCACACCTTCACGCCAATCACCATGCTGGATGTGCGCCTGGATCAGGGCGGGCACCTGCCGGTGGCGCTGCCGGCGAATCACAACGTGCTGGCCGTGGTGGCCAGGGGGCGCGTCCACGCCGGCGCCGTATCGGCCGGGGCGGGCGAGCTGATCCTCTTCGCCAACGACGGCGATCGCCTGGAACTGGTGGCGGACCAGGACAGTCACGTCATCGTTCTGGGTGGCGAGCCTTTGGGCGAACCGGTGGTCGCCTACGGTCCGTTCGTGATGAACACCTTCGACGAGATCCGGCAGGCGATGGTCGACGTCAACGCGGGGCAGTTCGGCCCGGTGCCGGACTAGCGGCGACTCATCGGCGGTTCGTCACCGCGATAGCTGTAATCCCGGTCAGACCACGAAACACAGCCGGCCGAAGCAGCAAGGTATTCTCCTCGCTCCCTCTCTTTGTTTCCTCCTCCCGTCCAACCCTGCGCAGGGCCGGCTGTGTTTCTCGACCGCTTGTGGATCGACGTGCTGTTTCTCATTGTTCGCTGTCGCCCACGTGTCGCCTCGCCACCCAACCAAACTATTTAATTTTTTGTGTTGGTCATCTCTATTTAGCGACTCCGGTTAGCAGAGATCGTGCCACCCAGGTGGTGCTCGAAACGCCCGCAAATCAGGGGTGCTGCCCGTTTTGACAATATGCGATTGGCCGAAATCGGCCTACATCGGCTAGCGCTGGCCATTTTTGTCCACATCGTGGGCGCGCCGCCCCAGCGTCTTGCGATGCACGCCCAGCAGACGGGCGGCGGCGCTCTTGTTGCCGTGAGAAAGGGCCACCGCTTCCGACACCAGCGCCTCCTCCATGGCCGCCAGTTTGTTCTCGATTGGCAAATGCAAGATCTCCCGCGCCATCTGGGCCAGGTCAGTGCGACTGGCTGGAGAACTTCCCGCGCCCGACTCCATCAGAAACGGCCGCACAATCT
>DATLVT010000235.1:0-2668 GCA_035577105.1 Polyangia bacterium | reverse complement strand
TCCGGGATCTTGGTGACCCGAGCGACGGGACGTCTTTACAGCCGAGGCTGGGGCGGCCTGTCGGTGCGGTTTCTAGTGCTGGGGATGTGTCTGGTGCTGGCCGGCGTCCTGGTGTTCTAGCCAGACAGCTGACCGGGGCGGCCGGGTGACTGGGCGCCGGTCCGGCCTGCCGATGTATAACGGAGCACGGTGTCGGTCGAAGAGCACAAGAACTATGCCCCGTCGCAATCGGACGTGCGGATCGCCGTCGTGACCGCATCGGACAGTCGCACCGCGGAGAGTGACGAGGGGGGACGCCTGGTGCGAATGCTGGCCGAGCAAGCGGGCTTTCGCGTGACCGAGACGCACCTTCTGCGCGAGGAGCCGACCACCATTCGCCAGGCCGTCTCGGCGCTGATCGAAGGTGGCGCCGTGGATGCCATCCTCATCACCGGTGGAACCGGGCTTTCCGGCCGCGACAGCACCGTCGAGGCGGTGGAACCGCTGCTGGAGAAAAGCCTCCCCGGGTTCGGCGAGCTGTTTCGCATGCTGTCCTTCGCCGACATCGGCCCGGCCGCGATGCTGTCCCGGGCGTTTGCCGGCGTCGCCCGGGGGGTGGCCCTGTTCGCCATGCCCGGCTCGCCGGCTGGCGTGCGCCTGGCGATGGAACGCTTGATTGTCCCCGAGCTGCCGCACCTGCTGGGACAACTACGCCGTCGCCAGATTCACGGCCACGGTCACGATCACGGACCTCGTCATGGCTGACGCCGCGCCGCTGGTCGATGCGCAGCGCCGCACCATCGACTATCTGCGGGTATCGGTCACCGATCGTTGCAACTATCGCTGCACCTACTGCATGCCCGAGGACGGCGTCGACCACATGGATCGGGCCGACATCCTGTCCTTCGAAGAGCTGTGCGCGCTGCTGGGCTGTTTCGCCAGCCTGGGTGTGCGCCGCGTGCGCCTGACCGGGGGCGAGCCCACCGTCCGTCGCGATCTGGTGGCCCTGGTCCAGATGATCCGCGCCGTACCCGGCATCGACGAGATCGCCCTGTCGACCAACGGTCACCTGCTGGCCGACCTGGCCGTCGCGTTGAAGCAGGCCGGCGTCGATCGCCTGAACGTCAGCCTGGACACGCTGGACGCCGAGCGCTTCGCCGTCATCACCCGCCGCGGTCAGCTTGACCGTGTCCTGGCGGGGATCGAGGCGGCGCGCGCGGCCGGGTTCTCGTCGATCAAGATCAACACGGTCGCCGTGAAAGGTTTCAACGACCACGCGCTGGCGTCTCTTTGCGCCTACGCCTGGGAAAGGGGCCTGGTCCCGCGCTTCATCGAACAGATGCCGATGGCGGGCGGCCGTACGTTCATTCCGGGCGAGCTGCTTTCGGCGGCGGAGATTCGCGCCGCCATCGTCGGAAGCTTTCCCGGCAGCACGTTGATCCCCGACGAAGGCGGCGGCGTGCGGGGGGCTGGCCCGGCCCGTTACTGGCGGCTGGCCGGCGGCCCGAACGACACCGGCGGCGCGCGGCGCCTGGGGATCATCTCACCCATGACCGAGCATTTTTGCGCCACCTGCAACCGGGTGCGGCTGTCGGCGGCGGGCGCGCTGCACACCTGCCTGGCCTATGACGACGCCGTCGACCTGCGCGCGCTGCTGCGGACGCAAGGGCCGCCGGCGGTGGTGTCGGCCATCCGCGCCGCCGTCTCGGTCAAACGCGACGGGCATCAATTCGGGCTGCTGGGCCTTGGAGGCCCCCGCAAGGCGATGATACAGATCGGCGGGTGAACGACTCTGCCGTGTTGAAGGTCCGTTCGCGCATTCCCCAGCTGCGTCCCGCCTTCGAGGAAAGGCTGGCCGCCCTGGTGCAACTGCCCACGGTCAGCATGGACCCGGCGCGCCGGCCTGATGCCGATGCCTGTGCGGCGCTGGCCGAAGATTACCTGCGCGAGGCCGGCGCCAAGGTCGATCGCATCGACACCGGCGGCAACCCGCTGGTGGTGGGCCGCATCGAACGCGATCCGACGTTTCCCACGGTGACGATCTACAACCACCTCGACGTGCAGCCGGCTGATGCCAGTGAATGGAAGACGCCGCCGTTTTCCTTCACGCGCGACGGCGATCGCTGGATCGGACGCGGCACCACCGACGACAAGGGCCCGGCCTTGACCGCGCTGTTCGGCGCTCAGCTGGCCCTGGACAGCGACGCGCGCGTCAACATCCAGTTCCTGTGGGAGCTGGAAGAAGAGATCGGCAGCCCCAACTTTGAACGCGGCCTGGCCGTGGCCATCGCCGGCGACCGCGCCGCCGGTCGGGCGCCGTTTGCCACCGATTCAGTGGTCGTTTCGGACACCATCTGGATCGCCGCCGGAAGGCCGGCCATCCCTTACGGCCTGCGCGGCCTGATGGGGTTTTCTGTGGCGCTGACGACGGGGGCCAAGGACGTTCACTCCGGAACCACCGGCGGAGCCGCCCGCAATCCGGTGGGCGAGCTGGCGGCCCTCATCGCCGCCTGTTACGACGCCAGGACCGGTCGCGTGAAGATCCCCGGCTTCTACGACGACGTGCGAAAACTGACCGCCGCCGAAAAGCAGGGATTTGGTCGCGCCGGTTTCTCCAGCAAACGGTTCAAGGCCGCGCACGAATTGCGCAGCCTGCGTCCCGGCAAGACCGACCAGCAGCTGATGGAAG
>DATLVT010000234.1:0-9813 GCA_035577105.1 Polyangia bacterium | reverse complement strand
CGCCGCCGCCCGCTACGCCTGACACGGCGACCTGCTGACCCGTTCCGCTCTGCACCTCGCCCGCGAAGCGGGAGAGGTCGACGCCGCAGGCGTCGGGTGAGGGTCCGGATCTGGTTGCGGGCGACGGCGCTCGCAAGGTTTGCCCTCACCCAGGCCCTCTCCCGCAAGGGGCAGAGGGTTCATCGGATCGGATGATTGCTGGCTAAGCAACCGTTGGCGGCGGTGGGGCGGCGCCTTCGATCTCCTTCTTGCGCTTCATCGTCTTGGCCACCAGCTCGGAGACGTTGATCACCGTGACCTTCTCGGCGGCGTCACGATCCTGGACGCCGTCGTGAAGCATGATGGTGCAGAACGGGCAGGCCGTGGCGACCGTATCGGCGCCCGAGGCGATCACCTCGTCGACGCGGTTGTGGTTCACCCGGGTGCCGATCTTCTCTTCCATCCACATGCGCCCGCCGCCGGCGCCGCAGCAGAAACCGTGCTCCTTGTTGCGGGGCAGCTCGATGCGCGTGGCCGGCAGCGCGTCCAGCACGTCGCGGGGGGCGTCGTACTCGCCGTTCCAGCGGCCGAGATAACAGGGGTCGTGAAAGGCCACGTTCTTGCCGTTGGTCTTGGCCTTGTCGATCTCCACCTTGCCGCCGGCCACCAGCTCGCGAATCACCTGCGTGTGGTGGCGCACCTCGAAGTTGCCGCCCAGCTGGGGGTACTCGTTCTTGATGGTGTGCAGGCAGTGCGGACAGGCGGTGATCACCTTCTTCACCTTCTTGGCGTTCATCGTCTCGACGTTCTGCTGCGCCTGCATCTGGTACAGCATCTCGTTGCCAGAGCGCCGCGCCGGATCGCCGGTGCAGCCTTCTTCCAGGCCCAGCACCGCGAAGGCGACGCCGCCTTCGCGCAGGATGTCCACCAGCGCCAGCGTCTGTTTCTTGATGCGATCGTCGTAGGCCCCCGCGCAACCGACCCACAGCAGGTATTCAGCGTCGGGGCGATCGTCCAGCGTGGGGACGTTCTTGCCGTCGGCCCAGTCCATGCGCTTGTCGGCGCCCAGGCCCCAGGGGTTGCCGTTGCGTTCCAGGTTGGTGAAGGTGCGCGCCAGATCGGTCGGGACCTTCTCCTGCACCAGGACCAGGTTCTGCCGCATCTGGATGATCTTCTCCGGATGGTCGATGAAGACCGGGCAGACCTCCTGGCAGGCGCCGCAGGTGGTGCACGCCCACAGCACGTCCTCGGTGGTGCGCCCGCCGATGAGAGGCACCACCCGATCCAGCTCTTCGGCTTCGGTGGCGTTGTGCTGGAAGCGATTGATGATGTGATCCAGCGGCCCCTTGTCTGGCATGCGCGACTTCATGTCGTCGCGGATGTCGTGGATGACCTGCATGGGCGACAGCGGCTTGCCGGTGTTGAAGGCCGGGCAGAAATTCGAGCAGCGCGCGCACTCCGTGCAGGCAAAGCCGTCCATCAGGGACTTCCAGGTGAAGTCCTTGTATTCGGACACCACGCCGGTGGCCGCCATGTCGTCGGCCTCCATGTTCAGCTTGGGCAGGATTCCGCGCTGGCCCAGCTTGCGGAAAAAGATGTTGGGCAGCGCGGCGATGATGTGGCTGTGCTTTGAATAGAGGAGGTAGTTCAGGAACCCCAGCACGATGAAGACGTGCAGCCACCAGTTCGCCTCCGACAGACCCAGCGCCAGGTCGGCCGGCAGCGCGGACAGCGACGTCCCCAGGGCCGCGGAGATCGGATAGCCGGCCTCGGGAACCCCGGCCGCGGCGCGCAGGCCGTGAATGCCATAGTGGGTGAGCATCAGCAGGGCGATGGCGCCCAGGATCGCCGCGGCGTCGCGGCTCATGGGGATGAGGCGCGGCTTCAGCACCACGCGGCGGAACACGGCGAAGGCGATCATGGCCAGCACCAGCACGGTGGCCACGTCGATCGACGCGTACACGAAATGTCCCAGCGTCTCGCCCAGCAGGTCGGTGAGGGCAAAGCTGGGGAACAGCCCCTGGATCAACGTCTCGACCGTGCCGACGGTGATGACGATGAAGCCCCAGAAGATGATGAAGTGGTACTTGCTGCCGATGGCGCTGACCAGCCGTCTGGCCCGCGCGGCCGGGATGACCGTCTTTTCGACCACCTTCTTCTGGCCGAAGAAATAGGCCATGACCGACGCCACCCGGTCGCCGATGCGATCGGTGCGGTTGTCGGGGCGCCCGGCGAAGATCAGGCGGGCAAAGCGCCGGACGGTCCAGGCGAACAGGGCCACGGCGCCAAGGAGGACAACGGTGAAGATCACGCGTTTCATGGATTGTTGGAATCTATCGCAGGGAGGGCCCCTTCGCGAGGCTGGGCGACAGGCGAGCGGGGGGCGATTTCGGGTATAAAGAGCGAGCCATGCCTCTGAACAAAGAGATGATCGAGATCCTGGCCTGCCCCAAGTGCAAAGGGGCGCTGACCCTGCGCCCCGACGAGAGCGCCTTTGAATGCCCGCGCTGCCGCCTGGCCTACGCCGTGGTCGACGACATTCCCAACTTCATCATCGAAGAAGCCCAGCCCATAACAAATTAGGCGCTCCAAAGTCCGCTCAGGACCTGGCCTGCGCGCGCCCACCTGTTTGAGCGCTGATATTGCAGTCCAGGAGGCCGGGCTGGGCCCGGCCGGCTCACCTTGCGAGAGATCTGGGGAGAGCCCGCGAGAGGGGCCAGCAGGCCCCTTTCGCGCAGCGAGGGGAGCGAGCGGTGTAAATTTTTTGCGAAAATGGGGGGCGGCCTTGAGAATGGGCGCATGGCTGGAGAACGGCGGAGGACCGACCAGGAGCGGCGCCAGGTTCGGCGCATCGCGGCCACGTTTGCGGTGAAGAACTCGACCGGCGGGCGGGTGCAGCTGTGCCAGGCGGAGGACATCAGCCCAGGCGGCATCACCATCAAGCGCACCAAGGAACCGTCGTACGTGCCGCGTGCAACGAAGGTGGCGCTGGCCTTTGCCTTGCCCGGAACACGCGAGGAGATCGCCGCCCAGGGCGTGATCACCAGCGACGTGCCGGCGGGCTCGTTTCGGCGCACCGGCGTCTCCTTCATCGCCCTGCAGCCCGAGCATCAGCGCCTCATCGCTGGTTTCTGCCGGCGGGCGCAGCGCAAGAAGTCCTGACGGCGACGGCTGCCAGGACGCAGCGCCAACCTGGGCGCTGCGTCCCTTCGCAGAGGGACTAGGGGAATACGGGGGCCGGGCAGCTGGCCGGGCCTGCTTGCACGAAGTTGAGGTTGTTGTTTGCAGCGTCGAGCGCGTTCTTCAGCGCCTCCTGGCTGGTGCGCAGCGGACCGGCCGCGGTGGTGTTGCCATTGGCCGCCAGCGAAGAGTCCGCCTCGACCATCACCGCGCTGACCGTGGCAAAGCCATTGGCGTTCGCGCTGACAGTGCCCGGCGCGTAGATGAGCGCCCCAGTGTTCACCATGCCATTCAGCACGTTCAACTCCATGGCGGCCAGTTGCGCCGACAACATGTTGGCCATGTTCGTGGCGGTTGCTGCGAGCAGCCAGGTGCGGAAGGCATTGTAGCCGGCCGGATCAAAGTCAGTGCCGTTGGCGTTACGGAGGTGCAAGGTGACCATCAACGCCAGATCGTCGGCGCCGAACAGAGCCTGGCCGTTCTTGTTGGACCAGAAACCCAGCGTCAGACCACCACCCTTGCCCACGCACAGATTGCCGAACAGAAGGCCGCTCACGGCGCTGTTGTCGACCACGGTGACGGTATAGGTCTTGTTTGCGTTGAGGACGGCCGTTGCGCCACCGCTGCTGGCGGTCTGATCGGTCAGGTTCCCCGTCTGCTTCCACGGGCTGGCGGCAAGCCGCTCGGCGAAGGTGTACTGATCGGCGATGAGCGTCAGGCTGAAGGCGCCGGCGGCGTCAGTGACGACAGTGTCCGCGATTCCGTCGGTGAACGCGATGGGCCAGCCAGCAATGCCGACCTCACCTGGATCGCGAACACCGTTCGCGTTGGCGTCGTAATACTTGGCGCCGCTGATCACCGGAAACAGGGGCGGCACGACATCGCCGCTCTTGATGCGGAACGCGTCGAACTTGCACTGGCTGGGTGACGTCGCGCCCGCGGTACAGACGGCCAGGATGTAGACCCCACCGGCGTTGTCGGTATCGTCAAATGGCGCCAGGCCGATGATGTACTTGCCGTTGGGGCTGGTCCCCACGGCGTGCGTGCCGCCATAGCTGGTGATCGCGTGATTTGTCACGGTGAACGTGCGATTCGAGATGTCATCGCCGCCACCGGTGGCATCGCTCAAGTTGCCAGCGGCACCTTCCACGAATCCGCCGTTCTGGGCGCCGGGAGTGAGAACCGCGAAGTAGTACGTGCCATCGGAGACGCCGGCCGCCGTCGGTCCGCCGCTGGCGTACACGCTGCCCTTGCTGTCGTAGTTGTTGCAGTTGACGCCGTTGGGGCTGTCCAGGCAGCCCTGGATGGTTTGATCGAAGGTGGTGAATGCCCCGCCTGCGACGACCGCTGATCGGACGACCGCCACGTCGTCGGGTTTGGGTGCCGGGACATCGACGGAGTTCGCTCCCCCGCAGGATGCCAGCGTCGCCAGCGCGACTGCCATTACTGAGCTCCGCCGGACGGTGATTTGCATTACCATGGGTACCCTCCTGGAAATTGACGACCGCAAGGTATTTCCGTTTTTTTACGGAATCTTCCTTACGTATGTGCACTGAAACGTACATTCGCGTACTGTTCGGTGTCAATCATATATTTAGTGACGCTTTGCTTTATTCCTTGAATATCAAGGGAATAACGCGATGGTCGAGAGCAACCTTAAGCCGCTTAACCCGAGGCTTTCCCGGAAGTTAGAAGGGTCACCAGTTCCCGGCGCTCCGTGTGCCGTCAGCGCGTCACGAGCATCGAAGGCTCCCGGAGCGAGTTCAGCCCTCGCTGAGCAGGACTTCGCGGCGCCGTACGTCGCGCTTGGGCTGCGTACCGGCCACCAAGCGCAACACTCCCCAGGCGGAGACGAACTCGCCTTCCATGCCCAGGCCGGGAAGGTTCTCGCGCCCGGCCAAGATCAGATTCTTGATGCCGGTGGCGTGGGGCAGCCCGACGACGTCAAACGCCCGCGCCGATTCGGCGCTGTACACGGGCGGCATCGGCAACAGCGGGGCGTCACCGCTGGCGGCGGCGGGTGGCGCCTTGACCCCGGCGGGCAACTCGGGCGGCAGGCCGTCGTAGGGCGAGGCCAGGACCAGCAGGTGCTCGGCGAAGAACGGGATCAATTTCGCCAGCTGCTTGCGCACGCGCCCGCGCACGGCCCGCAGATAGCCGGGGCCGCCGTCGACGGCGGGGGCGGGGACCAGGCACTCGGCCCAGATGTGCACGCGCCCGCCCTCCCGCGCGCTGCTGGGCCCCACGGTGACGGCGATGGCGTTCTCTTCCAGCAAGGGGCGGCTGGGATCGGCGATCAAAAAAACCCGGCTGCCCATCCCCTCCGGAATTGCTTCCGCGCCGACCAGCAGGGCCAGCCCATAGCGATAGCAGGCGACGTGCAAGCCGCCCGACGTCTCGCGCCCCTTGCGCGGTTTTTCGCCGCACAGGGCGTACATGGCCGCCGCCGGGCCGGCCCAGATCAGGTGCTCGGCGCCGATGGTCTCGTCGCGTGGGCGAAAGCGGATGCCCACGGCCTTGCCCCGCTTCTGCACGATCTCGATGGGCGTCAAGCGCTCGCGCTTCTCGCCGGCGTAGGTTCCAAGCTTGTCGAGAAACAGCGCGTGCAGCGCCGTGGTTCCCCCCTCCAGCCGGTGCAGGCCGCGGCGAGCCAGCGCGAACGAGCGCGCCTGGCCGACCGTACCCAGATCGCTCGGCCCCAGGGCGCCGGCCAGTGCCGCCGGCGCCGCCACCACCGCGCGCCACGGATGCTCCGGTGGCAGTGGCGACAGGAGGTCGGTGCCCAGCTTGGGCAGCAGCGATTCCAGACGGGCCACCTCGCGCCGCTCCCAGAATCCATCGGGCGGCAACGTCAGCTCGGATCCCAGCACCGGCTCCAGCACGGCGCTGGTCTCGCCCAGGCGGGTGGTGGCGGCCATGATGGTGGCCGCGTCTGCGGCGAATTCACGCCGTAGCTCGGTCAGCAAGGCCTCGTCGTCGGCGGGGACGTCGAACCGGTGCCTGGGCAGCGCCACCTGGAAACCGGGGTGCAGGGCAGGGGCGCGGCGGCGCACCACCTGGACGCAGTTCAGCTCGCTGAGCACGCGCGCCACCGGCGGCGAATCCAGCGACGGCAACAGCGCCGGGCCGCGCGGCAGCGTGTGTCCGGCCGCTTCGAAGGTAGGCCGGTCGGCGTCGTGCCCCACCAGCAGCACGCGAAAACCGCGACGCCCCAGCAGCGCCGCGGCGATGAGCCCGGTGAGCTCGCCGCCGCAGACGATGACGTCGTAATAGTTCGTGTCCATGGGGAGGGAGAGAAAAAAAAGAGACGAAAACGAGGTCGAAACTGCGAGAGCCGCGCCGCGCCCGAGAAAGGATACGACGTCAGAGGCTGGTCAGCAGCCCGGCGGTGGAGCGTTCACCGGCCACGTGCACGCGCCGCCCCTGCACGGAGACCCGCCCTTCGGCGATGGCGCGCACCACCGCCGGCAACAGCTTGTGCTCTTCGGCCAGGATCCGCAGGCGCAGCGTCTCGGCGTCGTCGTCGGCCAGCACCGGCACCGCGGCCTGTGCGATGACCGGGCCGCTGTCGACGCCGGTGTCGACGAAGTGCACGGTGCAGCCGGCGATCTTCACCCCATAGGCGAAGGCCTGAGCCTGGCTGTGAACGCCGGGAAAGGCCGGCAGCAGCGCCGGGTGAACGTTGATGACCCGCCCCGGAAACGCCGCCAGCAGATCGGCGCCCAGCAGCCGCATGAAGCCGGCCAGCACCACCAGCTCGACGTCGTGCAGCCGCAAGGCCCCCAGCAACGCCTGGTCGAACAGCGCCCGCTGTTCGAATTCGCGGTGGTCGACGACGAACGTGGGGACGCCGGCCGCCTGCGCCCGCGCCAGCGCGCCGCAGTCGGGGACGTTCACGCCCACCACCGTCAGCGTGGCCGGCCCCAGCGCCGCGCGGCCCGCGCTGTCGATCAAGGACTGGAGGTTCGTCCCGCTGCCCGAGGCGAGGACGCCCACCCTCATGCGCGATCCTGACCCTGGGTACGGCCGGCGATGGGCAAACGACCGACGAATTCGACCGGGCCGTCGACGACGGTGCTGTCCGCTACCTCGCCGATCTCGAAGACCCGTTCGCCCTGCGCTTCCAGCAGGGCGCGCGCGTCGGCGACGCGCCCCTTGGCCACGCAGACCACCATGCCGATGCCCATGTTGAAGGTGCGCAGCATCTCCTCGGGCGCCACGCCGCCGCCGCGGGCCAGCAGGTCGAACAGCGCCGGGATCTCCCACGAGCCAAGGCGGATCTGCAGCTTCAGCTTGGCGCCGGCCGGCAGCATGCGCGTCGGGTTGTCGATGAGGCCGCCGCCGGTGATGTGGGCGGCCCCGTGCAACAGATCAGCCTTCTCCAGGGCGCGCACCGCCTTGACGTAGATCCGCGTCGGGCGCAGCAGCGCCTGGCCCAGTGGCACATCCAGGCCGGGCAGGGTGGCGTCCAGGCCCAGGCCCATGTGCTGCAGGAACACGCGCCGCACCAGCGAATAGCCGTTGGAGTGAAATCCCGACGAGGCCAGCCCCAGCAGGCGATCGCCGGCCTTGATGGCCCGACCGTCGACGCGCCGGCTGCGCTCGACCACGCCCACGCAGAACCCGGCCAGATCGTATTCGCCGGCCGCGTAAAAGCCGGGCAGCTCGGCGGTCTCGCCGCCGATGAGAGCGCACCCCGCCTCCTGGCAGCCGTCGGCGATGCCGGCGATCACCTGTTCGGCCACGCCCACGTCCAGCGCCCCCGAGGCAAAGTAATCCAGAAAGAACAGCGGCTCGGCGCCCGAGACGACCAGGTCGTTGACGTTCATGGCGACCAGATCGATCCCCACGGTGTTGTGCTGGCCGCTGATGAACGCCAGCTTCAGCTTCGTTCCGACGCCGTCGGTGCACGACACCAGCAGCGGCTCGCGATAGCCGGCCGGCAGGCCGCACAGCGCCGCGAAGCCGCCCACGTCGGCCAGCACCTCGGGGCGCATGGTGCGCTTGACGTGGGGTTTGATGCGATCGACCAGGTTGTCGCCGGCATCGATGTCGACGCCGGCCTCGCGATAGGTCAGCCCGGGGCGCTTGCCATCTGACATGTTGTCAATCCTCGTCGGGGCGATTGCGCCGGGCACCCGCGGCGTTGCTGATGGGGGGCGAGCCGAATCTTTCCACGAACCCGCGCAGCAGTCGGTCCAGCTCGGCCTCTGGCTCCGTCGCCTCGGCAAAACGGATCCAGCGGGCGCCGGCGGCCACCGCCCGTCGCAGCTGGCGGCCACCGCGGCCGCCCAGGAAGGCGCGCAACGTTTCGCCCGGCGGCGAGCAAGCGTAAAGGACCATGGCGCTGCGCCCGGTCTCGTAATCCATCACCCCTTCGGCGCGGACCTGCATGACGCCGGAGGTTTCCGGCGCCAGCGAGCTCGCTTCGGTTATGGGGTGCCAAGAGCCAAAATGCACGCGCGCAGCATAACAAATTAAAACGAACACCGACGAGCGTTCCGCACCGCCACTGAGGTATTCTCCCGTCCTTCTTGATGGTCTGGTACAAACGGGACGACAAAGAAGACGATCTGGGGACTGAGAAGCGCAGTGTCCCCGCGGGCGTATTTACCAAATGCCCGGGGTGCCGCGCCGCTCTGCTGACCGCTGATCTGGAAAAGACCGATCACGTCTGCCCGCAGTGCGACCACCACTTTCCGATAACGGCGGCGCAGCGGCTGGCGCTGGTCCTGGACCCGGGCAGCTTCGCCGAAGAAGACGCCACCATCGACAGCATCGATCCGCTGGCGTTTCGCGACACGAAACGTTACGTCGATCGGCTGCGGGCCGCCAAGAAGGCGTCCGAGGTGCCGGGCGGCGACGCGGTCCGTTCAGGGGCCGGCCTCATCGAAGGACAGCCGGTCGAGGTGGGCGTCTTCGTCTTCGATTTCATGGGCGGCTCCATGGGCTCGGTGGTCGGCGAGAAGATCACCCGGGTCTATGAACGCGCTCTGGAGCGGCGCGTGCCGGCCATCGTTTTTTCGGCGTCGGGCGGCGCGCGCATGCAGGAGGGCGTGCTGTCGCTGATGCAGATGGCGAAGACGTCGGCGGCCCTGGGGCGCCTGCGCGAGGCGGGGATCCCGTACATCTCCGTCCTGCTGCACCCGACGACGGGCGGGGTGGCCGCCAGCTTTGCCATGCTGGGCGACGTGATCATCGCCGAGCCCAAGGCGCTGATAGGCTTCGCCGGCGCGCGCGTCATCCAGAACACCATCCGGCAGCGGCTGCCGCCGGGCTTCCAGCGCGCGGAGTTCCTGCTCGAGCACGGCTTCCTCGACAAGATCGTCAAGCGCAGCGAGATGCGCGCGACGCTGGCGAACCTGATTCGCCTGCTGGGTCCTCGCGGCGGGGCGTGAGCGCGGGCGCGATGGCCGCGATCGGTTATCGTGCGCTGCTAGGCCGGCTCGACAGCCTGCGCACCCTGGGGGTCGACTTCGGGCTCGAGCGCGTGCAGCGGGCGCTGGCCGCGCTGGGGTCGCCCGAGCTGCGGCTGCCGGCGGTGCAGATCGCCGGCACCAACGGCAAGGGTTCGACGGCGGCGATGACCGAGGCGATCCTGCGCGCCGCCGGCTGGCGCACCAGCCTCTACACCTCCCCGCACCTGTGCCGGTT
>DATLVT010000233.1:0-4397 GCA_035577105.1 Polyangia bacterium | reverse complement strand
GGGTACGTTCCTGTTCGTGATGCTTGCGTTCTCTCCGCTTTCTTCTGGCGCTTGTGGCGCGCAACCACCTCCGGCCATTCGCAGCGTCGGCGCTTATCGCGCGAAAGGCGCTGAGCTGACCTGGTCACGGGAAGTGCGAGTTCAAATCAGAGATCACTGGAATCCTTGGGCTGTCATCGAAACGGAGGATTTCTCCCGGATAGCACCACCGTTTCCGACGACGGTTCTTCACATGGTCGTTCGGCCGAATGGCGATGTCATGTCCGTCGGGATTCAGCGGAGTTCGGGTATGCCGGACCTCGACGCGGCAGCTGTTACAGCCGTCGGGGCTTCGCTGCCCTTGCCTCGTCCGCCGGACGGCCTGCTGGCTGCTGCGGGAGTCGTTCCCTTCAACCTCGCCTTCCGCGTGTACCGAGAACAAGATCCGGCCCATCCTGCTGAGGACGAGAAGCACGATCCCTTTCCGGTCATCTTCGCTGCTCCGGAGCGTCAGGCCGCGGGATCGCTCGAGAAGTCTGCGATCTCAGGCGTCATCGACACACACCTGGGCGACCTTCGGAGCTGCCAGGAACAGCAGAAGCCCAGGGCGCCAGCCCTCGACGGTGAGCTGAGGGTGCGATTCGTGATTGCGCAGTCGGGAGATCTCAAGAACCCCGTGGTCCTCGAGGCGAGGGGGCTGACGCGATCTCTCGAGGGATGCGTGCTGAAGGCCATGGCGCGGTGGAGGTTCCCAAAGCCCGCGGGTGGGATCGTGAAGGTCACGTATCCATTTCGGTTCGTTCCGTGAACCGACCACGCCGGAATTGCAGCGGACGGGCTGCGGTCGCGGCTGAATTCCAGTATCGTTGGCCAGACCAATGGACAAGGCCGTCTTCTTTCAACGCGTTCAGGTCGCGCGCGGCGTTCGAGAGGTCGCGCGGTCGGTAGCCTTCTACGAACGACATCTGGGGTTTGAGACTCTCTCCAAGATGGGGGACGACTTCGCCCTGTTGGGGCGAGATGACATCACCATGGCCTTGGTCCTGGCGCCGATACCGATAGGCCAGCGACAGAGACGGACCTCCCTGGGTGCTCCATCGGCCATCGTAGAGGACGTATGTGTTGACGAAGGATCACGGGGACGAGCTTTCGGGTGACTATCGCGTGATCCGTGTGCGCTGCCGAACCAGCCATTGCAGCGGCCGTGGTCCTCGGCTTACGCTCGGAACCACGTCGCTGAACGGCAGTGACGTTATGCGGACTCCATGACGGCCATGAGATGAGGATCCGCGATTTTCGCGAATACGATCGGGCTGCGTGCCTCGCTCTGTTCGACAGCAACGTGCCAGCATATTTCCTGACCGACGAGCGGGACGCGTTCGCAGATTTCCTGACGTCGCCCATGGGACGGTTTTATGTTGTGGAAGACGATCAGACCAATGTCGTGGGATGCGGCGGCTGGTACATCGATGGGTCCGTCGCGGGGCTGAGTTGGGGAATGATTGATCGCCGTCTTCACGGACGAGGATATGGTCGGTTCCTGTTACAGCAGCGGCTGAGAGCGATCCGCGAAGATGGTCGTGCACAGACCGCGCGTGTGCGGACCACGCCATCGGTACAAGGCTTCTTCGAACACAAGCAGTTCAAGGTCATCAGGGACGGCTTGAAAGGCGCGGCTCCCGAAGGTCGCCTGGTGGAACTCACGTTGGCCCTTTGAAAGAGATCAGGTTTGGCGTAATCGACGTCGATGTTGGCTAACCCGGCATTGAAGGCGGACGGGGCTGGCGCCCCGCCGCTTAACGCCATAACGTTAGCCCGACGAGACGACGCGCACACGCACAGCAGACGCGATGGACCCAACCCGTTTCTACGACCAGCTCGCGCAATACTACGATCTCATTTTCGAGGATTGGGACGCGAGCATGGACCGTCAGGGCAACGTGCTCGCGGCACTGCTCACAGAGCGCTTACCTTTCCGGTCGGCCCCGATGCGGGTTCTCGATGCCGCCGCAGGCATTGGCACGCAGTCCCTCCCTCTCGCCAGGCGCGGATTTCATGTCTTGAGCCGCGACCTCTCCTCTTCCGCCATCGTCAGATTGCGGTCCGAAGCCGAAAAGCGCAACTTGGTCATCGACGCCGCGGTCGCCGACATGCGCACAGTCTCGACGACGGTGGCGCAGCCCGTTGATGCTGTCATCGCTTTCGACAATTCAGTTCCGCATCTGCTGACGGACGGCGATGTACTATCTGCATTTCAGTCGTTCTACGACTGTCTTCGCCCCGGTGGCGTCTGCATCCTCTCCGTGCGCGACTACGCTTCGGCACAACGCAAAGACCTCGTTCACCCGTACGGTGTGCGATGGCGAGACGGCGTCAAGTACCTCCCCTTGCAGGTCTGGCATTGGCAGAGCACCACGCACTACGACGTCACGCTCTATCTGATCGTCGACGAAGACCCAGCCGCCAGCGTCCTGCGCGTCACAACGCAGTACTACGCTGTCTCCACGGATCGATTGCTGTCCTTGCTGACGCAAGCTGGATTTGTAGATGCCCAACGCCTCGATGACACCATCTACCAACCGATTCTTGTCGCCCGACGACCCTAGGCTGAGCAACCGGCCGTTGCAGACGAACGCCTGCACCCTGGGAATGTGCGCCCGTCGATCTCGGACCGTGCGCAGGCGTCGACCTGTGAGCGAATGAGCGCTGCTGGACGTCCCGGGGGAGGTATTGAACAGGCACGACCTGAGGCCCTGTCCAACCGCGCGTTACAGCGGCCGGCGCTTGCGCGCCGCCGCTGAACGTCAGTATCGTTGGACGGACAAGGAGACGGGATGAAGGCGGACCTGACAAAGTCACAACGACGTCGCATCCGGGACCTCGCTGGGACGGCCTATGACCGGGAACTGTCTCGCGAACTCACCGCGCTCGAAGAGCACTTCGGGCGGTGGCGTCGTGGGGAAATCGATGCCCACGAACTGAGCGATCAGGTTCACAGGTTCCACCAAGGGCCGAACCGGCGGCTGTTTCTCTTGTACGCCGGCAGCGACCTCGACACGGCAGTCGCGTCCGCGATAGCCCGAGGGATTCTCAGCGAGGACGAAGCTAGCCCGGAGATCGTCGATCTTCTGGGTGTGTCAATCAAGTACGCCCGTGAGAACCCTCGAAGGGCGACCAGCGGCGAAGAATCCGATGGTGATCCGGCTGTTGGTGGTCGCTCGGAGCCACGCCGCTGACGGCACAGACGTCAGCATGACGTGAGCAGCGAAAAGAAGCGCCGCTGAGCTTGCCGGTGCCTTCGCTGAGGCGACCGGGGAGGCTCCCGCGGACCTCTGGCGTCAGCGGCTGGGGCTCGGCTAGGGCAGGCCGGGAAGGTTCATGTCGATCACCCGCGCTGTCTGGTTGGCGACCACCAGCAGCATCTTTCCGTCGGGCCCGCCGAAAGACATGTTGGTTCCGGCAGGAAAGGCGCCGATCTTTTGCCCCTGGGCACTGGTGATGTTGCCGCCGTTGTCATAGACATTGCCGGCGCAATCGACGGCGATGCCGTCGCCACCCAGGGTGAAGGCTCGTTTGTTCGAAGGCAGGCCCTGCGTGTCGAGATCCCACAGACCCTGTCCCACGACGTAAAGGCGTCTCTCGTCGGGGGACAGCGCGATGCCGTTGCTGTACCCGAACGCGATGACGGAGACGCCGCCCGCCGGGTCGATGCGCAGCACCGCCGCGTCCAGCCCGGCCGGACGGCCCGGGCGAACCGCGGGGCTGGAGAAGTAGATGGTTCCGTTGGTGTGCTGAACCAGATCGTTGGGTTGACCCAGCAGCTTTCCCTCCGCCATCGACGCCAGCGTCGTCGCCTGCTTGGTGGCAAGGTCGTACTTCACGACGGCGCGGCTTCCCTGGCAGGCGCCGATGATGTTGCCGTCGATCGTCGGGGCCAGACCGTTGCAGCGCGCGCCCTCGATGAATATTTCACAGGCGCCCGTACCGGGCGTGTACTTGATGATGTCGCCGGTGTCGAAGGTCATGTTCGGGAAGTTCGTGAAGAAGAAAGCCCCCTGACTGGCGACCCACGCGGGGCCCTCGTTCCAGTTGTATCGGACCACGCCGGCGCAGACCGCGCGCGATGCGCCCGGGCGCGGCATCTCGAATGGACCAGGCGGACACAGCGTTCTGACGGTCACGACATCGGGGGCGGCATCAGGCGCCGGCGCTCCTCCGGTGCCCGCGGTCTCCGGGGCCGCATCCGCCAGCGCGGCGGCCTCCCCTCTATCCGCCACATCGCCGTCGGTGGCGGTGGCGCCGCCCGAGCCGGCCGGGGCAGAACCTGAATCGATCTCCGGGGCACCGCCTGAACCCGACGAGCCGATGGGCGATCGGCTGGCGCCGCCGCAGCCTGGCCCCACTGATAGCCATCCAAC
>DATLVT010000232.1:0-3739 GCA_035577105.1 Polyangia bacterium | reverse complement strand
CACCAGGCCCGGCTGGATGTGGTCGCTGGCGCGAATGGCCACGTCGTAATCCCCGCGCGCCAGATCGACGACCTGGGTCGACAGATGCACCTGCAGCCGCACCGACGGGAACCGGCGCGCGAACCCGCTGAACATGTCGTGGAAGCTGCGGTCCAGCATGGGCGGCG
Source organism: Polyangia bacterium (assembly GCA_035577105.1). GTDB lineage: Bacteria > Myxococcota_A > Polyangia > Fen-1088 > Fen-1088 > DATKEU01. Next base: position 3,572 of record DATLVT010000232.1, on the reverse strand, counting down.
CCGAGATGCGCAGGTCGCCGCGCACGACGTCGTCGGTGCGGCGCACGCTGGCCTCGGCGTGGCTGACGGCGTCCAGCACGATGCGGGCGTGCCGGTAAAGGGCCTCGCCCGCGTCGGTGAGCACCAGGCTGCGCGTGGTCCGGCGCAGCAGGCGCGCCGCCAGTCGTTCCTCCAGGCGGGCCAGGCGTCGGCTGATGGTGGCCCGGGGGACGCGCAGCTCGGCGGCGGCCCGGGACAGGGACCTGGCCTCGACGGTCTGGGTGAAAGCCAGCAGCTCGGCCGTCTCGAGGGGGTCGTTCATATGGATCAAAAGGTAGCATATCCATCCAACTGTCAACGCATTGTCGCAAATGCCGGTGGTGGGCATTGTTGGGGGGTACAGGCAAAGGAGACCCTCATGAGAACGAAGACGATCGCGTACTGGACGACGACTGGTTTGGTGGCCCTGGCTTTCATCGCGGGAGGACTGACCGATGCGGCCGGCTCCCCGATGGTGCTGGAGACCATGAAGCACCTGGGTTATCCGGCTTATTTTGCGATGCTGCTGGGCGCCTGGAAGCTGCTGGGCGGCGCGGCCATCCTGTCGCCGCGCTTTCCCCTCCTGAAGGAATGGGCCTACGCCGGGATGTTCTTTGACCTGACCGGGGCCGCCGTGTCACACGCCGCCAGCGGTGACGGCGCCAGCAAGATCATCACGCCGCTGGTCCTGCTCGGGCTGACGGTGGCGTCGTGGTCGTTGCGACCCGCGACCCGCAAGCTGGAAGGGGCGGCGCCCAGCGTGCAGGATACCGGGCGCGCCGAACCGGCCCGCGTGGCCGCCTAGGGCGTGGAGCTCGTGGACGACGGCGCCGAGGACGGCGGGTCCGCCCAGTCACCCTCGACGGGCAGGCCCGCCGTCTCCCAGTCGATGAGACCGCCGGCGTAATGGCTGACCTTGGTATAGCCGCGCTCGTGCAGCTTCTTGATCAGCGCCCGGCTGGCGTTGCAGTCCAGGTTCGAGCAGTAGACGACGATGTCGTCGTCCTGGCCCAGCGACGAGAACGATTCCTTGTGCGAATTGACGTGGATGGAACCGGGGATGTGCTTGGCGCGGAACCCGAAGTCGCTGGCCGCCATGACCAGCTTGAACGGCTGGCCGGCGGCCAGCTTCGCCGTCAGCTGCTGGCGATCGAGCACGGGTGGCGGCGGCGTGTCGCTGTTTGGAGTGGACATGCCCCCGGATCTACCACCAATTGGCTGACCGGGCGTCACAGCGACGGAAGTTCCCGCGGTGCTGGACCGAGAGGGAAGGTCCGATCGATGAGCGCCAGCTCGTCCGCGGTCAGCGCCAGCGCGCCGGCGGCGGCATTCTCGGCGGCGTGCGCCGGCGTCGACGCCTTGGGAATCGCGAAGAGCGCCGGCTGCCTGACCAGAAAGCGCAGGGCGACCTGCCGGGCGGTGGCATCGTGGGCCTGGGCGATGTCATGAAGGACGCCCCCCTCGGGCGATCGTCGGTCCGGAAAATCCCCATGTCCAAACGGGCTGTACCCGACCACGGCGACGCCGTTCTGCTGGCACCAGGGAAGCACGCGCTGCTCGATGGCCCGTTCCCGCAGGTGGTACAGGACCTGGTTGCAGGCCAGCCGGCCGTCACCGGCGATGGCGCGCACCTCTTCAAGATCCGGCACGTCGAAGTTGCTGACGCCCCACGAGAGGATCATGCCGTCGTCGCGCAGCTGTTCGAAGGCCGCGATGGTCTCTTCAAGGGGATGAGCGCCCCGCCAGTGCAGGAGGTAGCAATCCAGCCGGTCGGTCTTCAGCCGCGCGAGCGACTTGCCGCAGGCCACGATGGTCTTCAACCGGGAGGCGTTCTCCGGAAGGACCTTCGAGACCAGGAAGACCTCGTCTCGCCGGCCGGCGATCGCTTCGGCGACGATCGCCTCCGCGCCGCCATACATCTCGGCCGTGTCGATGTGCTGCATGCCCAGGTCCAGTCCCCGGCGCAAGGCGCTCACGGCGGCGCGACGGTCCTTGGTGTCGATCTTCCACGTGCCCTGACCGATGACGGAGACCTGGTGCTCCGTCGATCCAAACAGCCGCCGTTCCATGTCTGCCTCCCTGCTTGGCGCGTGTGCGAAAGTCTATGCGGGGATGGTGGGCACGCGCGTTCGGGCCGTCAATCGGGTGCAACCAGGGCGCCCAGCTTGCCCAGCGGCGCGGTCTAGAGACAGCCGGGCAGGCTGCACACACAGGCAATGTCCGCCGGCGGTGGATCGGCGCAATCGCCAGGCGTGTCAGGGTGAAGGACGATGTCCTGGATCGTTCCCTGGGCGGTTATCGAAACAGCGACCTCGAAGAGTCTGTAGCCCTCCTTGAAGGCGACCAGGGCCAGCTTCCCGCCGGGCAGGTCATCAAAATAATATGACCCCTTGCCGTCGACGGAACATTGTCGACGTCCGGCGATGCCCACCCGCGCCGTCGTCCCGCGCCTGGTGCAAGCGTCGGTGACCGTCCCCGACAGCAGGTGCGCCGCGGTTGTCAGGTCGGCGCTGCCGTCGGCGCCGTTGCCCTGCGCGCCGTCCGTCGGCGCAGCCGCATCGGACTGCCGGGCATCACCCAGGTCGATCGGCTCCAGCGCGCGCGCATCGCAGCCGACCGCAAGCACCACGGCGCCAGCGATTCCAATCGCGCGGGAAACCGAGCGGGGCACCTCCGCTGATATGCCGGCCGGGAGACCGCGGGACAATTCCCTGGAGATCGTGGGTCGCGCCTCATGCCGGGCGTCGGGGGCGTCCGGTGGTCCGACAAGGCACCACGGCGCAAATCTCATAAAAGACGGGTCCAAACGGTGGCCCACGGCGGATTTGGCTTGCGGATGACGCTCTTTTGGCACAAGCCTTTCCCGCAGTATCGCAGTCAGTTGAAGACCTATCCCGGTGATGTGTTCCCAGATGTTAACTCATCGGCTGAAACGTCCGCTGGGCCCGACGACGCTGATGGTATTCGTCGTCGGCGCGCTCGGCATGGGTTCGTGTGCCGCGGTCCGTGGTCTCAATCTCGACGGCGGCGCCGGGGGCAACGGGGGCGCCAGCGGGAACGGCGGCGCCGGTGGCACCACCTCCGTCACTCTGCCGGACGCGGCTGCCTCCAACCTGGACGCCACGACGATCGCCGACGCGGACAACGCCGACGTCGAGGGCGCTTGCCAGAACCTGGCCTGCCAGCAGACCACGTGCACCAAGGGCCGCTGCCGGCAGATGGCCTGTCCCAGCGGTCAGAAGACCACCGTCACCGGCGTCGTCTTCGATCCGGCGGGGCGGGTGCCGCTGTACAACGTGGCCGTCTTTGTTCCCAACGCTCCCCTGAAGCCGATGACCGACGGCGTCGTCTGCGGGCGCTGCCAGGCCACCATCACCAACGTGGTCACCTCGGCCCTGACCGACGTCAAGGGTCAGTTCACGCTGGACGACGTCCCGGTGGGAACCAACATCCCGCTGGTTGTCCAGGTGGGAAAGTGGCGGCGCGCCGTCACCATTCCCCGGGTCACCGCCTGCACCAACACCGCCTTGCCGGGCGCCGAGCTCACCCGTTTG
>DATLVT010000231.1:0-2326 GCA_035577105.1 Polyangia bacterium | reverse complement strand
AGCCGTCGCCGCGACTGACCAGAACCGCGGTCATGTTTTGTGGCTCGAGGGTGACGGCGGCGCCGCCGGCCAGCTGCACGGTCGACTCCGACACGCCGGCCATCGTGCGGCGCACCACCCGGTATCTCCCCGCGGGAATGGCCAGGTACAGATCCTCGCCAGGGTTGGTGACCAGCTCGGCGATCACCTGGTCATTCACCGGGTCATGGCCGAACACGGTATAGGTCGCGCCGGCCTCGTGCTGGAACCGCAGCTGGCCGTCCTTGGCGCGAATGCGGGTCAGGACCACGTCACCGGTTCCCGACATCCGAAAGTCATAGGTGGGATGTTGCCCGCCGGTCAGGTTGGCCGCCGTGTTGGCCAGGGTCCGGCGAAAAGCAAAGTCGTACACCTCCGCCAGGGTCACCTGACCATCGCGCGAGGTATCGGCCAGGCCCTGCAGCCCCGCCATCAGATTGTTCGAAAAATAAGAGCCGCGCAGATCTTCTGACTCTTGCGACAGTTCGGTGGCCGTCGACGAGGTGACCACGGCCAGCCCCTTGACGTTGCCAGTGTCGGCGAGATGAACGTCGTAGACGGGCGCGCGACGGCCCCCCTTGACCCCGGTCAGGGCGCCCGACTGGCAGGCATCGACGAAGGCCACCCGGATGTCCGCCGGTAATTTCTCGAGATAGGTGCGGAGGTCTCGCAATGGCAGGCGGGTCGCCCCCAGCTCCAGCGCCTCGTTGTCGCCATGACCGGAGTAATAGAAGAGAAACAGCGTCGAATGGCCCGCCTGGCGCGCGGCGGCCAGCGTCTGGGCGGCCGCGGTCAGGGCACCCTCGACGTCGGCGCGCCGGCCGCCACGCAGAACATCGACGGTGTCGAAGTCGCCGGACCGTCGCAGCAACTCGCCCATGCGAACGACTTCCTGCTCGGCATAGCGAAGGCGGCGGGTGGGATCATTGCCGGTGTCGTTGCCGAGCAGCAGGGCGTGGCGGACCTGCTGGGCATACGCGTCGCCGCCGCCGATGACCGCCAGGGCGGCGGCCAGGGGAACGAAGACCGTCAGCGCGCGCCGGAGAACCATCAGGGCCGCCGCAGCAGGTAGGACACCTGAGCGGCGGGCAGTGGCAGTTGCGACACCAGCCCGATGTCGCCCACCGTGGCCAGCGCGCTCGCCACCGCCTTTCGTACCGGTTCGCCGTTGATCGGTTTGTCGGACCACAGGGCGAAGACGCGTTCCAGGCCGCGATGCCCGTCCAGCTCGACCGAGCCCGGCAGGATGTGCCGCGCCCCGGCCGCCACCGGAATGCCGAGCAGCCTGCCGTCGCTGTAGTAGGGGAAGATCTTCCCGTCGTCGTTGACGCCGAAGATCATCAGGTAGCCGGCGACCGGCGCGGTATAGGCAAAGCGCAAGCGATCGCCGGCAAAGAACGGGGCGCCGTCGTCGACCGCGAACACCGTCTCCTTGCGCTTGCAGTAGGCCTCCATCACCAGGCCACCCTTGGCCCGCACGCCGCGGTCGATGGCCCGGGCCGGAATGGTGGCGCTGTCGCCACCGGGCAAGGGCGGGACGACCAGCAACAGAGCGGCGGCGCCGATCAGGATGGGCGCCGCCATCATCGGCAGAAAACGAAACCAACGCCGGCGGCGCTGCTGTCGCCGCCTGGTGAACGCATCGACGATCTGACGGGCGGCCTGCCGGGCGGCGATGCCGGCGTCATTCGACGGATGGGAGAACAGAGCGCCGCGCGCCTGACTGATGTCGCCGACCACCGCCGCACAGTGCCCGCATCCCCGCAGGTGAGCCGTCGTCTGTTGATGCTCCTCGGCCGTGTCTGCGAACCCCGCCTCCCACCGCGCCATCTGCAGGCTGGATGGGCAGGACATTGCTGGTCCCGACCCTGGTATGCTCATTGACTCCCCCCCTGGTCACGCCTGATCGAATTCAACAGATCGCCGGCCAGCGCTTCCAGCTTGCGAAGGCGGTTGAACACCGTCTTGCGCGTTATTGACAGCACCTCGGCGACCTCGACCTGGGTCATGCCGTCGATGTAGTGCATGATGGCGATGGCCGCGCTGGTCTCGTCACAGCGGCTCAGCAACGCGGCGGCGAACTGCCGGTCGGCGTGCCCCTTCTCAGGCGATCGGGTCAGCGTGGCGCGAAAAGCCAGCTCCGGCACCGCGTGTTCCCGCACGCGCTGCTCGCGCAGCACGTTGAGGCAGACGTTCGTCGAGATCTTGTAGAGATAGAAGAGCGACTCGTTGCCGGGCAGCAGCCGCCTGCTGTGCGCCAGCAGCCGGGCAAACGTCTCCTGTGTCGCGTCATGAGCGGCCGGCGTCG
>DATLVT010000230.1:0-6105 GCA_035577105.1 Polyangia bacterium | reverse complement strand
CGAAGGTCTGCCGTCGGCCTTCGGTCGTCAACGTGACTGGCTCGGTGGCGGCGAAGGTGGCGAAGGCGATCGACCCGCGGCTGCCCACGATCTCCACCCGATCGACGGATTCGCCGGCGGTGAAGCTCCAGGCGCCCGACCCGTGGACGCCGGACGCAAAGACAAAGTGGGCGCTGACCACATCCTCGGCGGCGTAAAGGCCAGCCTGGTTGCCGCGGCTGCCCGAGGCGCGGGCGACCGGGCCCAGCAGAAAATCGAGCAGGTCGAGGGTGTGGCTGGCCAGGTCGACGAACAGGCCACCGCCGGCGATGGCCGGCACCACCCGCCACGGTGGCTGGGCGGCATCGCCGTGCTGCGGGCGGGCCGGTTGCCACAGGCACACGTTCACCAGGCGGACGGCGCCGATCTGGCCGCTGTCGATGAGCTCTTTCACCTTGAGGAAACGCGGCAGGGCGCGCCGGTAATAGGCCACGAACAGGGGCACGCCGGCGCGCTGGCAGGCATCGATCATCTCGCCGCACTGGGCGTGATTCATGGCCATCGGCTTTTCGACGTAGACCGGCTTGCCGGCGGCGGCCGCCGCCAGCGCATAGTCCCTGTGCGACGACGGCGGCGTGGCGACATAGACGGCGTCGACGTCCGGGTCGGCGATCAGCGCCGCGGCGTCGTCGTAAAAGCGCGGCACGCCGTGCCGGCGGGCATAGTCTTCGGCGCGGGCCCGATCGCGGCGCATCACCGCCTGCAGCGCCGAGCGTGGAGCGCGCTGAAACCCGGGGCCGCTCTTCACCTCGGTCACGTCACCGCAGCCGATGATCCCCCAGCGGATGGTCTTTGCCTGCGTCACCGGCGCAGTTTATCGCTCGACCGCCGCGGCGCCGTCTATATCATTGGGTGGCGAAGGCGCGCTGGGCGGCTTGCTGGGCGCGGGTGCGCTCGCCGGCCTGGGCCAGGATCTCGGCTCGGCGGGCGACGGCGGTCAGGTTCGCGGGGTGCATGCGGGTGATCTGGGTCAGGAGCTCGCAGGCGGTGTTCACGTTGCCCTCGGTGGCGAACAGATTGGCCAGCGCCACCACCAGCTCGGGGGCGTGGGGGGCCAGATCGACGGCGCCGGCCAGCGTCTGCCGGGCGCGGGCCACCTCGCCGCGCACGAACAGGGTCTGCGCCCACGCCATCAATTCATGGGCTTTCTCGACGGGCGTGGCGGGCGCGGTGGCGGCGGGCGGCGGCGGGGCCGGGGCGTCCACGCCGGCGCGGACCTGGGCCTGCCGGGTCAGCACGTCCTGATTGTCGGCGCACAGATGACGATAGCGTTCGTGAACCAGGGCCAGCGTGCGTCGAAAATCGTCGCGGCGGCCACTGGTGGTGCTGCTGCCGTCTTCGCGCCAGGAGATGGCGGCGGTCAGCTTGGGCACCTGCACGAACTCGAAACGATGCGCCAGGCGGATCAGCAGATCCCAGTCTTCGTGCGTGCCCATCGCCTCGTCGAAACCGCCCACCTCGGCCAGGCATGACCGGTGGTGCATGAGACACAGGATGGGGATGTCGTTGTAGACCAGCAGCCGATCGCGGTGAAACGGCAGCGACATGCGCATGATCTGGCCGCCAGCCGTGTAGTGACCCTGGCCGTCGGTCTTCTGTTCGCTGACCAGCACCGCCTCTGAATAAGCGACCTGGTGTTTCCCGTCGCGCAGCGCCTCGATCAGCGTCGCCAGGTGCTCGGGCAGGTAACAGTCGTCGTCGTCGAGGTAGGCGATGTACTGGCCGCGCGCCACGGAGATGCCGGCGTTGCGCGCGGCGGCCCGATCGCGGTTGCGGGCCTGGCGCACGTACGTCACGGACAGGCGGCCGGCGTAGCGATCGAGCAGCGCCTCGACGGGAGCGCCGGCGTCGTTGATCACCACCACCTCGAAGTCGGTGAAGGTCTGCTGAGTCAGGCTGTCGAGGGCGCGCTTGAGAAAGTCGGGGCGGTTGAAGGTCGGCATGATCACCGAGACCAGCGGAACCGTCGGACGGGCGGCCGGCGCGCTCGTGGTGGCGGTGGTCGCCGTCGCTGCCGTCGTCGCGGCTGCCGGTGCCACCGCCGATGCCACCACCGATGCCACCACCGCCGCCGGCTGGCGATAGCGGCGCTGGATCTCGATGGTCTCCAGGGCGGTGCGATCGCCCGAGGCGTACTCCAGGCCTGTGGCGTTCTGATAGTAGAGGCCCAGGATCTCCGGCACGCGCTGGAATTTTTCGGCGCGCCCGATGCGCAGCCAGAATTCATAGTCGCCGGCCACGGCGAACGTCTGATCGAACAGACCCCACTTTTCATGCAGGGACCGCCGCCACATCGGTTGCGGGCCGACGATGCAGCGCTGCTGCAGCGCCTGCCAGCTGAAGGCCGGCCAGTCGAACCGCGCCTGGGCCGAGTTGCGCGCGAAGGTCTCGTTGGGCTGCTTGGTGACCAGCTGATCGGCGTAGGCGACGGCCACGTCGGGCTGGCGATCCAGCGTGTCGGCCAGCAGCTCCAGCGCGTCGGGGCGGTGACGATCGTCGGTGTTGGCGTTGGTCAGATAGGTGCCGTGGGCCAGGGCGACGGCGCGGTTCCAGGAGGCGTACAGGGTCTCGCGTTCGGTGCGCACGTACTGGATGCCGGGATGCTGGCGCTGCATCTCGCGGACGATGTCGCCTTCGTTTTCGGGCGAACCGCTGTCGATGACGATGATCTCCAGCTGGCCTTTGGCGAAAAGGGTCTGGGCGACCAGATCCTCCAGGCAGCCGCGCATGAACGCCGCCGATTTGTAGGTTGAAACGATGGCGCTGACCCGGGTCGCCGGCCTGGGCGCTGTCAGCGTCGTCGCCGCGGGCGGCGTGTCGCTGGTGGTCCCCAGACAGCGTCGCAGGTCGTCGCCGGCGGCCATGGTCGGTCGGCCCAGCAGCGTCAACCGCATGCGGCGCGACGGCTCCAGCGACGACGGCAAGAGCAGCACGGCGGTCAACTTGGTGGCCAGGTCGGCCCAGGCGGCCTCGTCGAGCGGGTCGTTGATCAACAGGACGTCGACGTCGGCGTCGGGCCCCAGCGCGGCCACGAAGGCCGCTTCCAGGGAACGCATCGCCTCGGGCAGCGGTGGGTCGACCGTCTGATCGTGGCGCAAGCACAGGCAGACGTCGGGGCGGTTGGCCACCACCGGACCGAAGATCTGGGCAAGGGCCTGCAGATCACCGGGGACGTCGTAGCGGGGCCAGGCGAACAGGCGGCGAGCGGACGCGGTTTCGGACATGCCCCGTGACACAGCAAGCGACGGGCCACCGCCTTTGCCGCCCACCGGCGGAAACCATCGGCTTTCCCCGCGTTTTCGGCGGCGCCGCCGCGTCAGGTTCATGACGCCGCCAGAAATCTGGCGCTGCTGACGCGCGTGCAATGATCGAACCGCGCGCCGAAGTCGCAGAGGGCAAGCTATGATGCGCGCCTCGATGTCCGCGGATTCTGACTATCGCCTGGCGCCGGGCACGGTGCTGGCTGACACCTATCGGATCGAACGCACGGTGGGGAAGGGCGGGATGGGGGAGGTCTATCAGGCCACGCATGCCCGGCTGTCCGGCCTGTACGCGGTCAAGCTGTTGCTTCGCGAGGTCGGTCAAGCCGACGAGGTGATGCGCCGGTTCAAGCAGGAAGCGGAGATCACCTCGCGCCTGCGCCATCCCAACATCGTGCAGGTGATCGATTTTGCCCAGATGCCCGACGGCACGCCGTTCATGGTGATGGAGTTCCTGAACGGACGCGATCTGGCCGCCGAGCTGCGCGAGATCCCGCGGCTGCCCATCGTGCGCGCCGTGGACATTCTGGAACAGGTGGCGACCGGCCTGTCCGCCGCGCACGCGGAGAACATCGTCCATCGCGATCTGAAACCGGCGAACATCTTCCTCACCCCGCTGCCGGGCAGTCGCCGCGAGCTGGCCAAGATCGTCGACTTCGGAATCTCCAAGGTGCGGGCGGTGACCGGCGGGCTGACGCGCACGCAGACGGTGATCGGGACGCCGCAGTACATGGCGCCCGAACAGGCCCGCGGTCAGGTGCGGGAGATCGACGCCCGCACCGATCAGTTCGCTCTGGGGGCCATCGCCTACGAGATGCTGGCCGGCCACCCGCCGTTCGAAGGGGACGAGGTGTCGGCCATCCTGTATCAGATCGTTCACGAGACGCCGCCGTCGCTGGTGTCGATGGGCATGCACGACCTGGGGCCGGTCGACGCCGCCATCCGGCGGGCCATGTCCAAGAACCGCATGGACCGTTATCCGTCGGTGATGGATTTCGTGCAGGCCCTGGCGGAGGCGAGCCGTGCGCCCGGTCTGTCCAGCAACAGCGCGAGCGCGCAGCCGACGGTGCGCGATCCGGCCCGACAGCGGACCCAGCTTGCCACCCCCTGGCCGCCGTCGGGGCGGCCGTCGTCGTCGCCCAAGCTGACCACGCTGCGCGCGGCCACCGGCCAGCTGGACAATGTCAGCGTCGACGCGCTGGCGCCCCCGCGGCGCTCGTCGCGCACCATCATGGGCGTGGCCGCCGGCGCGGCGCTGGCGGTGCTGGCCACTGTCATCATCCTGTGGCGCTCGGAAGAAGCGCCCGGCCGCCACCAGGCGGCCGCCGCGACGGACAACAGCAACCCGCCTGCGGTGGTCGAGACCACGCCGGTCGCCCCCGCGCAGAAGACGCCGTCGCCGTCGCCGGCGCCGGCGCCGCAGGACGACCCGCCCCTCGATCCGGATGTGTCGGTTGAGTTCGTCAACGGGCCGCCCGGATTGCAGGTGGCGGTCGACGGCCGTCCCACGCCCCAGCCACTGCACCTGCGCCGCAGCGAACGGGCGAGGCGCCTGCAACTGTCGGCGCCCGGCTATCAGCCGGAAGAGCAGTCAGTTGTGCCCAGCAAGGATCTGATTGTCCGCCTGGGCATGCAGAAAGAAGCCGCCCCCGAGCCGGCCCGGCACGGGAGCGGTCATCGCACCGGGGACGGGCGTCCGTCGCCCCGCGGCAATCGCACCGACCGGACCGACAAGCACATCGTGACCGATCTCTAGTGGCCCGCTGACGGCGCCCGCTGCGTCACGAACCGCGCCTGAAAATTATTCTGCGCAGTCGAACGGTCTGCCGGGTTACCTACCCAAAACCATGTCTCTTAACTTGAAGGTCTCGCTGGCCGCGCTGATCCTTTTCCTGGGCGGGGCGGGCGCGGCCGGCGCGGCCGACACCACCGCCGCCAAGAAGAGGGCCACGGCGCTGCTGCAAGAGGGCGCCAGGCTTCTGGACGACAAGGATTTCAGCGCGGCGCTGCAGAAGTTCGTCGACGCCTATCGACTGGTGGCCAGCGCCAAGATCCAGTTCAACATCGGCCTGGCCCAAGAAGGTCTGGATCGGCCCGCGGAGGCCATCCACGCCTATCGCATCTACATCGAAGAGGCGACGGCGGATTCGGCGTCGCGCCGGGCCGACGCCCGCGTGCGCATCGACGCCCTTCGCCCGCACGTCACGCAGCTGAGCATCATCTCGACGGTGCCCGGCGCAGTGGTCCTCATCGACGGCGTCGAGGAGGGGCGCACGCCGATGTCGCGGCCGCTGGTGGTGAACCCCGGTCCCCACCAGGTGGTGGTGCAGTTTCAATCGGCCGGCGAGCCTCCCTGGACCCAGGTCATTCGCGGCGAGCCGGGGGCGAAGGTGGAGTTGCAGGTGTCCAAGCCGTCACCGCCACCGACATCGACGACGCCGCCTCAGCAGACGCCGCCGATGCTGGTCGGAAAGGCGCCCGACCCGGCGGCCTCGCCGGAGCCGACCGTCCTGTTGCTGACGACGCCCGCGGCGGCGGATCCGCCCGTGGCGGAGACGCCGTTCTACAAACGCGCCTGGTTCTGGGGCGTGGTGGCCGGCGTGGTGGCGGCGGGTACGGTGGGCGTGGTGCTGGCCACGCGGGGCGGCGGTTCGACAGGTTATCCGTGTGACTTTCAAACAACGTGTCTGGGTGGTGCGAAGTGAGCAAGGGGAAATCGATGCGTGAGCGGGTGCAGAGCGGAACAGGGGCGGCGCTGATCTTGACCCTGGCGGCGGCCACGATGGCGATGGGCTGCAACGCCACG
>DATLVT010000229.1:0-3762 GCA_035577105.1 Polyangia bacterium | reverse complement strand
CGTTCATTCCCCGGCGGCCCAAGCCGGCCGCGCCGTCGCCGGTGCCGGCCGCGCCGAAGCGATGAGCTTTGAAGGTTGTGGGCGCAGAAAGAATCGAACTTTCAACAAACGGATTAAGAGTCCGCTGCTCTACCAATTGAGCTATGCGCCCGTTATTTAGTTTTCAAACGATCTAATCCGAACCGAACCGAATCGAAACAACTACCGCCCGTGCGCCCGAGGTGAGTCGAACACCTAACCCCCGGCTTCGAAGGCCGGTGCTCTATCCAGTTGAGCTACGGGCGCTCATAAAATTCATCGGCGTTTTCGCGGCGGGATGATGCGAAGAGCGGTCCCGCCTGTCAAGGGAAACGTGGCGGGGTGTCTCCAGTCTAAGATCGTCTGCCTCTCCCACGCCGTGGGCGAGGAATCAGATCCCGCGGGCCGGGATGCGACGGAGTTTCAGAGGGTGAAGGTCCGGCGGCCTTACTTGGGGCAGTCGACGTCGAGGCAGGCCCATTCGGCCTGACCGTCGGTGGCGCCCATGCGCTGGAAGGTGTACTTCTCGAGGTCGATCAGGAAGCCGGAGGGCATGGCGTTGCGGGTACAGCAGCCGCTGCAGTCGGCATCGCTGCACTCGTCGATTACCATGGCGTCGATCATCATGCCGTCCTTCCGCACGCGCAGGGTCTTGCCCACGTACTTGGCGAAGTCCTTCTCGTGAACAGACGCGATGTTGTGTTCCATCACCCATTGTTCGCTCTTCGGCTGCTGAAACGCCGCGAACTGACCCTCGTACATGCAGCCCATGTACTTGACGCATTCGTCGCTGCCGGGGGCCGGGTACGATTCGAAGTCGGTCAAGGTGGCCGGCTTCCAGGTCAGGCTGGCGTTGTCGATGACGCCGCCGGTTCCCATGCCGCCGGCGTCGACCCCCGCTGCCCCGCCCGAACCGGCGCTGGCCCCACCGCTGCCCATGCCGGAGGCGCCGCCGGTGCCGGCGTTGCTGTTGCCGTCGCCGCTGGAACAGGCGAGGAGCCCGCATGATGTGGCCGCCAGCGCGGCGAGACGCAGACCTGAAAGACGCATGCGTGACCTCCCGCCTGATGCGATGAAAATTGGGACCTGAAGAGTCAGTCCCCTCTTGTTTACCCCGGGGCGTGCCCCGACGGTTGCCGATTCTTTCCTAATGGATGGCCCGTCGGGATCAGCGAGGTTCGTGACGGAGGGTGCGTTCAGGGTCCGGCATCGCAGTTGCCGTGCGTGCACGAACAGGTGAAATCAGCGCCGCAGGTCTCATTCCTGGGGCAGGAGCCGTCGCACTGGTGATGGCACCCGTCGTCGGCGCCGCACGTCTTTCCGGCGCAGCTGGGCTTGCAGACGCACTGGCCCGCGTTGCAGGTCTCGTTCGCGCCGGCGCAGGTGCCGGTCTGGCAAGGTTGATTGCAACCATTGTCTGCGCCGCACGCCTTGCCGGTGCAGCTCGGCGCGCAGACGCACTGGCCGGCGTTGCAAACCTGATTCGGGCCACAGCTGCCGGTCTGGCAAGGATGACCGCACCCGTTGTCCGCGCCGCACGCCTTGCCGGTGCAGCTGGGATTGCAGATGCACTGGCCCGCGTTGCAGGTCTCGTTCGCGCCGGCGCAGGTGCCGGTCTGGCACGGTTGATTGCACCCGTCGTCTGCGCCGCAGGCCTTGCCGGTGCAGCTCGGCGCGCAAACGCAAGCTCCCGATGAGTTGCAGGTCTGGCCCGCTGGACAGCCGCCGCAGCATTGACTGCTGGGAATGCAGGCGCCGTTGCACATCTTCTGGCCGCTGCAGCACTGGTCGCTCAATACACAGACGCCATTGCCGCACGATTTGGGCTGCGACGCCGGGCACCCGCAGGTTCGGTTGCTGCAGACCTCGACCCCCGGGCACTGCCGGCCGCATCCACCGCAGTTGTTCCGGTCCGATACGACGTCCTGGCAATGCCCGCACCACAGCTGGCCGCCGGCGCAGCAGTCATTCAGGTTGGCGACACAGGTGTTCGGTTTGTTGGGGCAAGCTTGACGGCCGCCCGGGCAGCCGCAGTTCTGGCCGTTGCAGACGTAGTCCCCCTGGCAGCGATTGCCGCAGGCGCCACAGTTGTCCCGATTGTTGATGACGTTGGTGCAGACGTTGTTGCCGCACACCTTGTTGGGGTTTTCGCAGCGACATACCCGGGCCACGCAGGACTCGGCGTTGTGGCAGGTGTTGGCGCAGATGCCGCAGTTGGAGTAGTTCGTGTCCAGATTGACGCAGGATTGACCGCACTTGGTGTCGCCCTGGCCGCAGATCGTGGTGCACTGGCCCTGGTTGCAGAATTGATTCTGCGGGCAGACCTTCCCGCACAGGCCGCAATTCTTCGGATCGATGCCAAGGTCGGTGCAACCCCCGACCGGGCAGTTGGTCTGTCCCTGCTGGCAGACCGCCGCGCACTGCCCGCTGGGCAGACAGACCTGTCCGTTCATGCACACGGGCATGCAGGTGATGGGAACAACTTCAACGGAGACATCGGCGGGGGCGTCGCCCTCGCCGCTCATGCCATCGCCGGCTTGATCGGCGCTGGTCGCATCGCCCCCCTCGCTGGCTTTGGCGTCGCCGCGGCCGATGTTGATCGTCCCGGCGTCGTTATCACCAGCGCCGCCGTCGCGCGCCGCCGTGCTCCCGCCGCAGCCGATCGCCAGTAACGCCGGCAACGCCGGCAACAGCCATTGCCATCTCCACGACCTGATCCTGTCCGTTGCTTTCGCCATTGGATCCCCCTTTGCGTACGGCATTGGTTATTGCGACACGCAGGCGCGGCCATTGGTGCAGGCATTCATGGCCGTGCATGACCTGGCTGCGGCGTTGCCCGGCATCTCACAGCAGCAGGTGCCTGCCTGCGGACACAGAGTGTTCACGCATCGCGCGGTTCTGTTCGTTGGTTGATTACAGAAGCTGGAGGTGCACTGATCGAACTGCTTTCGACAGGTGTCGATGATTTCCGGCACCTCCGGAACGACGCACTGGCCTTGCCGGCAGAGCATGGACAGCACGGCCGGCACGTTCATCAGGACCTGGCCGCACGCTTCACCGCACTTCATGCGCTCCCGTGAACTGTCGCCGGCGCACAGGCCGTTCTTCTGTCCGGTCTTGGCCATCGAACAGGCGGTGCAGCGCATGGGGTCGCCGCTGTCACAGGCGGTGTTGCAGCAGAAGCCGTCGATGCAGAATTTGCTCCGGCACCAGCTGCTGGACTGGCAGGCCTCGCCGTTCGGCAGATCAGTGGGCGGTTTCTCCGCCGGCAGATCGCGGGGTAGCTCCGGCGCAAGGTCGGGTGCGACCTCGGAAGCGACGTCAGGCGCGACATCGGCGGCGTCCATCAGGGGGGCGGCGTCACCCGCCGCGGTCTCGCCATCGGCGGCGCCATCGCCCACCTCGGGCGCATCGCCGGCGTCCGGCGCCATCTCGGAAGTGTCACCCGGCGACGGCGAGCTGACATCGTCCTGTTGCCCGCTGTCGCCTCTGGGCGTGGGCGTGCTGGAGCACCCCATGGCCAGACCAAATCCCCAGACAACCGCCAACCGATATAGCGCTCTGTTCATGTGAACACCCCCCCGAGTGCGGCGCGATTGTAAGGAGGTGCGCAAATATCTGCACTAGAAATTTGTAATCGGCCGCACTGCATCAGGAAGCGTTAAAACTTCCATTAAGCATCGTCGAGCCACCCGACGAGGACGACGAAGCCGGGACAAGGATGTCGTGAAGGAGAGTCTCGGG
>DATLVT010000228.1:0-8343 GCA_035577105.1 Polyangia bacterium | reverse complement strand
CGGCATGGGCACCACCACGTCGGCCCTGCTGATCGCCGGCGACCGCGGTTTCATCGCCCACGTCGGCGACAGCCGCATCTATATGATCCGCGGCGGCCAGGTCGTGCAGCTCACCGAGGACCATTCGCTGGTCAACGAGCTGATCCGCCGCGGGCGCATCACCCGCGAGGGGCTGGATGGCTCGCCTTACAAGGCCTACAAGAACGCCGTCACCCGCGCGGTCGGCGTCTACGAGACGGTGCAGGGCGACACCATCGACTTCGAGATCCTGCCCGGCGATCAGTTCCTGCTCTGCTCGGATGGGTTGCACGCCTATCTCGACGACGAACGCATCCTGGACCTCCTCAAGGGCGAGGACATCACCGAGCTGCCGCGCAAGCTGGTCGACCACGCCAACACCAGCGGCGGCCACGACAACATCACCGCGGTGATCGTTCGCGTCGAGCGCCCGCAGGCCGGCGCCGTCGAGGAACGGGCCGAAGAGTTGACCCGCAAGGTCGACATGCTCAAGCAGATGCCGCTGTTCCGGCACCTCATCTACAAAGAGATCCTGCGCGTCGTGAACGTCACCCAGGTGCGCGAGTACGCGGCCGGCGACGAGCTGCTGAAGGAGGGGCTGCCCGGCGACGAGATGTTCGTTCTGCTGCGCGGCAAGATCCGCCTGCACAAGAACAACGCCTTCATCACCTACCTGACGCCGGGGGCCCACATCGGCGAGATGGCGCTGGTTGATCCGCGCCAGCCGCGCTCGGCCAGCGCCACCGCGGAGGAGCGCTCGCGCGTGCTGATCCTGCGGCGCCGTGATTTTTACGAGATCATCCGCAAGGAGCCGCAGCTGTCCGTCAAGTTGCTCTGGAGCTTTGTCCAGGTCCTGGCCGACCGGCTGCGCAAGACCACGGCGGATCTTTCGGGCGCCCGCCTCGAGGCTGGCGCGCTGGACATGACCGAAGACGTTCTCTTCGACGAATAAAGCGGAGACACCATGACAGTCGAGCTGCGAACCGAGACTGACTCCCTGGGCGAGGTGGAGGTCGCGGCGGATGCCCTCTTCGGCGCCCAGACCCAGCGCGCCGTCGACAACTTCCCGGTCAGCGGCCTGCGCCTGCCCCGCCGCGTGATCCGCGCCCTGGCCCTGATCAAGAAGGCGGCGGCCGAGCTGAACAAGGACGCTGGTCACCTGCCGCCCGCCATCGCCGACGCCATCATCGCCGCCGCGCACGAGGTGGCCGCCGGCCAGCACGACGATCAATTCGTCGTCGACATCTTCCAGACCGGGTCCGGCACCTCCAGCAACATGAACGCCAACGAGGTGATCGCCAATCGCGCCATCGCGCTGATGGGCGGCCGCCTGGGATCGAAGTCGGTTCACCCCAACGATCACGTCAACAAGGGTCAGTCGTCCAACGACGTCTTTCCCAGCGCCGTCCACATCGCCGCCGCCGAAGCGGTGGAGCGCGATCTGCTGCCCGCCATGGTGGCCCTGGAAGGGGCGCTGGGCGCAAAAGCCAAGGCGCTGGACTACGTCATCAAGATCGGGCGAACGCACCTGATGGACGCCGTCCCCATCCGCCTGGGCCAGGAGTTCTCCGGCTATGCCGCCATGCTGTCCTCCAGCATCCGTCGCGTCGAATCGGCGCGCGGCGCCCTTTGCCAGCTGGCGCTGGGCGGAACCGCCGTCGGCACGGGGCTGGGCGCGGATCCCGGGTTCGCGCCGCGGGTGATTGGCATCGTCGGACGCGAGGTGGCCCTGCCCTTGCGACAGGCGCCCAACCTGTTCGAGGCGCTGGCCACCCACGACGGCCTGGTCGAGGCGTCGGGCGCGCTGCGCGCCACCGCCGTCAGCCTGACCAAGATCGCCAACGACGTCCGCTGGCTCGGCTCCGGTCCCCGCTGCGGCATCGGCGAGATCAGCCTGCCCGATCTGCAGCCGGGCAGCTCGATCATGCCGGGCAAGGTGAACCCGGTGATGTCCGAGATGCTGCTGCAGGTCTGCGCGCAGGTGATCGGCAATGACGCCACCATCGCCTGGGGCGGCGCCGCCGGGAATTTCGAGCTGAACGTGATGACGCCGGTGATGGCCTTCAACTTCCTTCAGTCGACCCAGATCCTGGCCAACGGCTGCCGTCTCTTTGCCGCCCGCTGCGTGGAAGGCATCGAGCCCAACGTCGACCGCTGCCGGTCACTGGTCGAACAGAGCCTGGCCATGGTCACCGCCCTGGTGCCGCGCATCGGCTACGACGCGGCGGCGGCCATCGCCCACGAATCGGTCAAATCGGGCAAGACGGTTCGACAGCTGTGCCTGGAAAAGAAGGTTCTCCCGTCTGATGAGCTGGCGCGTTTGCTGGACCCGGAAGAAATGACCGGGCGCTGATACCCTAACAAGACACTTTCGCCCAGCTCGTCTCTGGTCCGTCTCCGTCAGTAAATTGACACTGCAGTCTGTACCTCCTACTTTGCCAGGAACCGCGGTTTGCTGCCTGGAATTGGTCTTACCGTCTGTGTGGCCCGACGCTGTCTCCCTCGACGGAGTCACTTCTTGTGTCTTTTCGGTGGAGACTACTTCCCTCCACGTCGGGACTTGTGGTATCCGACGGAGCGGAGGGACCTATGACGCGATCGGTTTCCGTCGGCCGCTCTTTCGGGGCTTGGCCCCTGAAGATGTTCGGTTGTTCTTTGCTTGCACTCTTGTTGGTTGGCTGCGCCGGCTCATTGCCACCGGAATTGCTGGGAGACGGTGGTGGGCAGGGCAGCGGGGGCAACGGCGGCGGCGGAAATGGCGGTGGGTCTGGCGGGGCGGGGGTGATGGACGTGACCTGTTCGGATGGAATGAAGGCGTCGGTCAAGATCGTCATGACCTGCGGCCAGACGGCCATCTGTCACGACGCCACGGCTTCGGCCGCCGGCAGTCTGTCGCTGGACAAGGCGGCCACGCTGGCCGCGAACCTGGTCGACAAGAAGGCAAGCGCGGCGTCGAGCCAGTGCAAGGCCTACCCGGATCCGTATCTCAAGAAAGGATCCAATCCGGCAATGGGCCTCTTCCTCGAGAAACTCAAGATGACCCCCGCCTGTGGAGCTTCAATGCCATTCGCCAAGCCCGTCCTGCCGCAAACCGATATTGACTGCCTCACCATGTGGGCGACCGCGAATTCAGGAGCGGGTATATGAAAACTTGCGCCGTTTCCCCCGGCGGTCGCAGGTGCAGTTTCCTTCTCCTCTTTGTCGTCGCGCTGGCGTCGACGCTGGCCTGGCCGGGCGCGGCCTCGGCGGCGAAAAAGCGGGTCGGGATTCCGCGCTTTGACGGTCAGCAAGAGGCCTTGATTCGCAAGGTCGTCATGCAGATCGTCAAGGGCAAGGGATTCGATCTGGTGCGCTCGCGCGAGATCGATGACGCCGTGAAGAGTCTCAGCATCAGCCTCGACTCGAACGACGCGTTCCAGGGGCTGGCCAAAGAGATGGCACTGTCGGCGGTCGTCACCGGTGAGGTGGGAAAGAAGAAGGCCAAGCTGACGGTGCGCAACGGCTCTGACGGATCGGTGGCCGGCGAAGCGACGTTTGCGGGCGCCAATCCGAAGAAGCTGGCCGTGGACGTGGCCAAGAGCTTCTGGCGCAAGCTGGGCTCCGCCATCGAACGGGGCAAGCCGCCGGCCGGAGCCAAGAAGCCCGGCAAGGAAGTGGCGGCCGCGGCGCCCGAGGACAACGAGGAGGATTCGGAAGCAAAGGCCGCCGCCGAAGAGAAGGACGACGACAAGGACAAAGACAAGGACAAGGACAAGGCCGACGAGAAGCCGAGCAAGTCGGAAGAAAAGGCGGAGGCGCCCGCCGAGGAAGAGAAGCCCAAGAAGAAGCGCAAGAAGGTGGTGGCTTCCGAGGACGAGGAGTCCACGTCCGAAGGTGGCGGCAACGGGATGCGGTACCTTGATCTGTCGGCGGGCGTGCGGGCCTTCTCCCGCAGCCTGACCTACAACCAGGACCGCGATTCCAAGCTGCGCAACTATGCGTTGACGGCGCCCTCCCTGGGCATCGGCGCCATCTGGTACCCGGGCGGGATGAGCGGCTCGGGCGGCGCGCTGGCCAACATCGGCCTCGACGCCAGCGCAGAGCTGGCCTTCGGCCTGAAATCCAAGACCAAGACCAACGTGTCTTACCCCACGTCCGTCCACGACTATGCGATCGGCCTGCGCTTCCGGATCCCGCTGGGCGCCGGCGAGGTCGGCGTTTCAGGCACCGGAGGCGAGCACGCCTTCAAGCTGAGCAGCGGCCCGAACGCTGACCGGACCTTGCTGAACGATCTTCCCGACACGATCTATCGCTACCTGCGGCTGGGGCTGTTCGTGAGGGCGCCCATCGGCAAGGTGTCGGTGTTCGGGGGCGCGGCCTACCGGTATGTGCTGTCGCCCGGACAGATCAAGACCGCGTACTTCCCCGGCCTGTCGGTGGGCGGCGTCGATGCGAACGCTGGCCTCGGCTATCAACTGAGCTCGGCCATCGAGCTGCGGGCCGGCGTGGACCTGCGTCGCTACTTCTATAACTTCCATTCCACCGCGAACAGCATGTACGTCGTCGGTGGCGCCATTGACCAGTACATCACCGGGACGTTCATGGTAGCCATCACGCTGGATGGCCCCGGGAAGAAAGACTAGCCCCGCGATCATCCATCTGGACATGGACGCGTTCTACGCGTCCGTGGAACAGAGAGACGACCCGTCGCTGCGCGGGCGTCCCGTCATCGTGGGCGGGCACCGGCGCCGCGGCGTGGTCCTGGCGGCGTCGTACGAGGTCCGGCCATTCGGCGTGCGCAGCGCCATGCCGATGGCCCGGGCCCTGAAGCTGGCGCCCGACGCCGTCGTTGTCGCGCCCAACTTCGCGGCCTACGCCGCCGCCAGCGAGCAGGTCTTCGAGATCTTGCGACAGGTGACGCCCCTGATCGAACCGCTGTCGCTGGACGAAGCGTTCCTGGACGTCACCGGATCGGTGGCGCTGTTCGGGTCGGCGCCCGAGATCGCCCGCGGCCTGCGCCGCCGCATCGCCGACGAGGTGTCGCTGCCGGCCTCGGCGGGGATCGCCGCCGTGAAGTTCATCGCCAAGATCGCGTCGGATCTGGCCAAGCCCAACGGCCAGCGCGACGTCCCCGAAGAGGAGGGACAGGCCTTCCTGGCGCCGCTGCCGGTTGGCCGGCTGTGGGGCGTCGGCGCCAAGACCCAGGAGACGCTGCGCCTGATGGGCATCGAGACCATCGGCGATCTGGCGGCGCGCGATCCGGTCAAGCTGGAGGGCCGCCTGGGTCCGTCGGGGCGCGACCTGTGGAACCTCAGCCACGCCATCGATCCGCGTCCGGTGATCGCCGATCGCGACGCCAAGAGCGTCGGGTCCGAAGACACGTTCGATCAGGACCTGCGCGGCGTCGAGACGCTGCGGCCGTACATCCACGCCCAGGCGCTGCGCGTGGCCGAACGGCTGCGGGCGGCCGGACAGAAGGCGCGCACCGTGCAGCTGAAGATCAAGCTGGCCGATTTCACGTTGCTGACCCGGCGATCGACGTTCGAGGCGGCGGTGGACGACGGGCAGGTGCTGTACCGGGCGGCGATGGCGTTGCTGGGCAAGGCGCCGCTGCCCCAGGCGGTGCGCCTGACCGGCGTGTCGGCGCAGAATCTGGAAGATGGGGACGGACAGCTGGCGATGTTCAAGGCCCCTGCCCCGCCCAGCGAACGTTTGAACGCCGCGCTGGATCGCATCGGGGCGCGGTTCGGGCGCGGCGCGGTCACCACCGCTGATCTGACAGAGTCATCATCGACCGGGAACAAAGCCGGCGGCCGCAAACCCAAGGACGATCTGCGCTGACCGCCTGCCAGCGCCGGCCCCCTCTAGGTCGGCTGGCCGCGCTGCCAGACGGCGGGCGTCGCGAATCGCGCCACGGAGAACGGCGTCAGATCAACGCCCGGGTTCCCGGCGGCGATGAGATCGGCGATCACCTGCCCTGTCACCGGGGCCAGCAAGATTCCGTTGCGAAAGTGTCCGGTGGCCAGCACCAACCCGCGCACGGCGGTCAGGCCCAGCACCGGCAGGTGATCCTCGGTGAAGGGGCGGAAATTCGACCAGGTCGCGGTGACCGGCGCCTCGGCCAGCGCCGGCACCAGCGCATGGGCCAGGGTCAGGATCTGGGCCAGACCCGCCACCGTCACCTCCTTGCGGAAGCCGGCCATCTCCATGGTGCTGCCCGCCAGCACGCTGCCGTCGCGGCGCGGAACCAGGTACCCGCGCCCGTGCACGCTGATGACGTGCCGGAAGATGGGCGGGCGGGTCTCGATCGAGACCATCTGGCCGCGCGCCGGGCGCACCACCTGGGCCGGCAGGCCGGCGCCTTCGATCAAGCCCGACCAGCTGCCGGCGGCCACCACCACCGTCGCGGCGGGCAAGATCTCGCCGTCCAGCTCGACGCCGGTGGTGGCGCCGCGTTCGATCACCACGCGGCGCACATATCGTCCCTGCAGAAAACGCGCGCCGGCGGCGGCCGCGGCCTGGGACAGGGCCCGCGCCAGATCGCGCGCGTTGACCTGGCCGTCGTCGGGAAAGCGCACGCCGGCGATGACCGCCGGGCTCAGCGCCGGTTCGATCTCGTGCAGCGTTGGGGGCGACAGGCTGTCCACGCGCAGACCGCGCGCCAGCTGCCAGGTGCGGCGGGCGCCCAGGTCCGCCTCCTGGGCGGCGTCGAAGGCGACCGCCAGGACGCCCGACTTGACGTAGCCGATGTCGATCCCGGTGGCATCGCGCAGCTCGGCGGCCAGCGCCGGGTAAAGGGCGCGGCTGCGCAGGCCCAGCTCCAGCAAAGGCCCGGCGACATCGGATTCCATCTGCGGTCCCAGGATGCCGGCGGCGGCGCTGGAGGCTTCCGCGCCGGGGATGCCCCGCTCGATGACCGTGGCCGATACGCCCCGCTGGGCCAGGCGCAGAGCCACCGCGCAGCCCATGATGCCGCCGCCGATGATGACCACGTCCGACCTGGTTTCCGTCCCGCTTGTCATGTTGTCCTCACGGCGTGTGTGCCACGCGCCTTTGCCTCATCATGGCGCATCCGTGGGCGGGCCGGTGCGTTGCAACGTCCCTTCCAGCGACTTCGACATCCAGACCTTGTTGGCGGCGTCGACAATGAACGCCGCGCAGTCGGGAAACGAAGCGACCAGGGCCAGTCCGCGCTCCGGCCCCAGGATGAAGACAGCGTCGTCCAGGGCGTCGGCCAGGAACGCGCTGGGGGCAAAGATGGTCACCCCGCGCGAGGCGGTGGCCGGATAGCCGGTCTTGGGGTCGATGATGTGGTGGTACCGCTTGCCGTCGATGACAAACGAGCGTTCATAGTCGCCCGCCGTCGAGAAGGCGTGATCCTTGATCGGCATCTTGGCAATGATGTCGCGCGGGCCGCCGCGCGGATCGCGAACGCCCACCATCCAGTTGGCGGCCCCTTTTTGACCGGCCACGAACAGGTCGCCGCCAGCCTGGACCATGAAGTTCGTCAATCCCTGGGCGCGCAGCACCTCGGCGCAGCGATCGACGGCGTAGCCCTTGGCGATGCCGCCCAGGCCCAGGCGCATCCCAGCGCGCCGCAGTCTCACGGTTGAAGCGGCGTGGTCGACGACAACGTCGCGATAGTTGATCAGCTTGCGGCGGCTTTGAATCTCGGCGTCGGGCGGAATCTGTTTGACCATGTCCTCGTCGAACTTCCACAGGCCGCGCATCGCCGCGAAGGTGATGTCGAAGGCGCCCTCGGAGCGCCTGGACATCTCCAGCGATTTTTCGATGACCGCCAGCGTTTCGGCCGACACCTTCACCGCGCGCCTGCCGGCCGCCTTGTTGATGCGGACAACGTCGCTGGGGTCCTGCCCCGGCCGGTCCCAGTCGGTCATCAGGCGTTCTATGCGGCTGATCTCGGCAAATGCGGCGTCAAAGGCGCGCTCGGCGTGCGGCTGATCGTCGGTCCAGGCGCTGAACGTGGCGTCGGTGCCCATGACCTGCACCGTGCGGGCGACGACGCGCGGGGCGGAAACGGACGACGGCGACGGCGTTTGCATCAGCAGCGCGCCGGTCAAGAGCAGCGAACGAAACAGAACAGCGAACGGAAGCGACATGAACGGCGAGACCATAGCATCGGAGGCGGCGGGCTGCGGCGGTTAGGCGGATGGGACCGCACCGGCGAGGTTGTAGAGATGGTGGAGGGCGGTTGTACGTGAGGCGGGGCCCCATTCGCTCCGTCGCGGGGGCGGCAGGTGTGGGGTTCCCTCCCGTGCTCAAACACCGAACGGCGCGCGCGCCTTATGGGTTTGCTTGGAGCGAGGCCGTACTGCGCGCCTGCGA
>DATLVT010000227.1:0-5109 GCA_035577105.1 Polyangia bacterium | reverse complement strand
ACGCTGCCGGAACGCAGGTCACCGTGGGCAGCAGGCCTTGCGTCTGGTCCTCGACGTCGGTGGCGAAATGGGCAAACCCCGGCGCCGGCACATAGCTGGTGCGGGCACCCAGGGCGTCATCCGCGTCGACGGTCATGTCCGCCAGGTGCAGCACGGGCGGATTCTGGTCGGTGACCGTCACCGTGATCTTCGCGAACGCCTGGTTCCCGGCGGCGTCCGCGGCCTGGCAGTTGACGATCGTCTTGCCCAGCGGGAACGACGCCGGGGACGAAGGCGAGCAGCTGGGCGTCACCGGCGAGGTGACCGCGTCCGTGGCCGTCACGGTGAACGAGACCGGAGAGCCGAAGGGGGCGGCCAGCTGCGTGGGCGCAACAATGTGCGGCGCCGTGGTGTCCTTCACGGTCACCCGGAAGACGCGCGTCACCGTCAGCGGGGGCGTCGTTCCGGTGTCGGTGACTGAACAGGTCACGTTCGTGATCCCGAACGAGAACGTGCCGGCCGGCGGTGTGCCGGCCAGCGCCACCGCCGTGCCATCGGTGGTGGCGGCGGTGCAGGTCGGCGTCAACGCGGCGCCGCCGGCGGTGGCGCCGCTGACCGGCAACGTGACGGTGGCGGCGTTCGGGTTGGGGCCCGTCGCCTCGACCGCCAGGTCGCCGGGAGTGGTCAGGGTCGGTGGCGTCAGGGCCGGCGCGCTGGACTGCGAGACGATCACCGGGAAGGCGGCGCGGGCGCTGTTGCCGTGCGCATCGGTGGCCGAACACTGGACAGTCGTCGCGCCGATGGCGAACGCGCTGCCCGAAGCCGGCACGCAGGTGGGCGTGATCGGTCCATCGACGGCGTCGGCGGCGGTCACGGTGAACGCAACCGGAACGGTGCCGCCCGACGGTGCCGTGCTGGCCAGCGACGACGGCGTCGTGATGGCGGGTGGTGTGGTGTCGGTGACGGTGATGGTGATGTCGTTCGTGCTGCTGTTTCCGAACACGTCCGTCGCCGTGCAGTGCAGGGTCGTGGGCCCCACCGGGAACGTCGCGCCAGCGCCGATGGCGCGCTGCCGCCGGGGATCATTCGCCGGAACGGTGCTGGGATAGTCACAGCTCACGCGCAGGTCGGCCCGCACCACCCGCGCGCCGGGTTTGGTCTCGGTGTCCTGGGTCAGCTCGCGTCGCCACAGGACGCCGCCCGGCTTTTCAATGCTCGGGTCGTTGCGCGAGGCGCTGTAATAGAGTCCGGTGGTGTCCAGCGCGGCCGGCGTGATCGTCGCAAAGAGGGCGCCGTCGGCGGCAGAGACCCACAGCCGGGACAGATAGGGTGGCGCGGTGTCGTCCATCTGCCAGTTGCGACCGCCGTCGTGGCTTTCCCACAGGGCGTCGCCGGGATCTGCGGCGCCGGTGCGTCGACCGATGGTGTACATCCGCTGCCCGCCGCTGGCCGGATCGATCAGGAGGGTCGTGAACTGCGTCTGGGCGAAGGCGGTCCCGCCGCCCAGTTGCTCCCAGACCACGCTGGCGGGCGGATTGTCGCGAACGGTCGCGACCGTCGCCCGATAGAGTTTGCTGGCGTCTTGCCCGATCGCGCTGCCGCTGACGTACAGCCGGTTGGTCCCGTCGGATCCGTCCAGGACGACGTTCGACGTGCCCAGCCCCGCCCACTTGCCTTGCTGGAAGGCGGCTCCCCCGGCCGCCGGCACCAGCGATCCGTCATAGTGAATGAAGTCGAGGCCGCCGTTGCTCTGCGCCGCGCCGCCCAGACCGAAACCGCCCAGCGTGGCGAACGACACCAGCAGGCTCCGTTCGACGCCCGGGACCAGCAGGCCGCGGTAAGCAAACGGACTGGAAATACCGGCGACCCAGCCCGACGTGTCGGTGGGGTTGATCAGCAGCGTGCCCCTGATCGGTCCCAGATCGCTGTCCTGCAGGCGATACGAAAAGTTGCTGGCGCTGGTCTCGGAGACGCTGATCCAGTTTCCCCTCACCAGTGGGTCCAGCGTCAGCCGGCCGCTCGCCTGCTGCAGGGAGGCGCCACCGGGGAAACAGCTGTCTCCGTCGCCCGGGCAGGCGGTGTGCTGCAGGGCCGTCCAGTTCACCCCGGCGTTCGGTGACTTCCACGTCGCATCGGAAAGGCCCATGCGGCTGCCCAGGTACACCGTGTTGCGATCGAAACGGTCGACCAGAACCTGCCCCAGGCCCTGAAACGCGAAGGGATCGTCCAGGCCCAGGTTGCTGGCCGCCCAGCTGTTGCCGCTGTCCTGGGTCTTGAACAGACCGAACTCGGAGACCGCGTAGGCCACCGAAGGATTGATGGGATCGACGGCCAGGTCTTTGATGTTCACTCCCGGCAGCGACAGCCCGGGTGACGCCATCGGCACCCAGTTCAGCTGCTGGGTCGACGTCAAGACGCTGCGAAAAAGCCCCAGGCTGGAGGCCGCGTAAAGCCGGTTCCCGTCGAAATGATCCTGCGCGAAAGAGCCGCCCTGCACGATCGGCGCGGCGAAGAAGCTGGTGGGGGACCAGGTCTTGCCATAATCGATCGACTTGAAGAGGTTGTTGATGCTTCCGGCGGCGAAGATGATGCGGCCAGGGTTGGCCGCGTCGAGCACCCGGTCAAAGACCATCGCGGCAAAGTCGAACCCGAACAGGTTGCGCGAGAAGGTCTCGCCCCCGTCGCGCGACATCCAGCGGCCGGCGAACAGCGTCGGGAACGTCTGGCACTGGCTGGGTGGCGTGCAGGCCGGGACGGCGGGCGCGACCCACAGGCTGCGGGCAATCGTGGTGTTCACCGGATTGGTGATGGGACTCAGGGCGGGAATACTCAGGCGCTGCCAGGCGCCGGCGTCCTTGCGACGGAAGACCTTGGTCTTGACGATCTCCGCGCTGTCCGGCAGGACGCTGGCGTACATGCGACCCGGCTGCGACGGGTCCAGGGCGACAGACAGGATCTGGACCAGCGGCAAACCGGCGCCGGCTCCCGCCCAGGTGATGCCGCCGTCGAAGCTTTCATAAAGACCCGCCGGTGACGTCCGGCCGCCCAGGCCACCGCCGGCCACGTTCGTCCAGGCCAGCAGGTGATCCTGCGCGGTCGCTCCCGGATCGATCGCCACGCCGGCGATGCTCAACCCGCTCAGCGCCAGTGACCAGCTGTCACCGCCGTCGCCGCTGATCCAGACGCCCTGGTTCGCGGCCGTGCCGCCCGTGGGATCCGCGGGCAGGTACAGGCGCGGCGTGGCGCCATGCCCAAGGACGATCTGCCGGATGGGACCGGTGCTGGGCCCGGTCAGCGCCACCCAGTCCGTCGCGCCCGGCGGCAGCTTGAACAGGTGGCTGGCGCCCGCCGCGTCAGCCTCGGAGAACCGGCCGAAGAACCCGGCATAGACGGTGCCGTCGATCGGATTGACCGCCGCCGCCTGTGGCGTGAACCCCAGGCCGGTGTGCGCCGGCTTCCACGACATGCACGGGCGCACCTCGCCCGAACCCGGCTCGGCGCAGTCGACGATGAACCCCGACGCCGAGACCTGATAGCTGACCACGGCGCCCTCGGGACCCTGCGCCTCGGCCGTGACGTTGCTGACCGCGATGTCCGGCGGGATCGTGCTTTTCACGGTCACCGGGAACGTCGTCGTGCCGGTGTTTCCCGCGGCGTCGGTGGCCGCGCAGGTGACCGTGGTCGTTCCCAGCGCAAAGGTCGAGCCCGAGGCAGGCAGGCAAACGCAGTTCAGCGCCGGTGCCGTCGCCGGCAGGCAGTGAGCCGGCGCGCTGCCGTTGTCGGCGCTGTAGACCAGCGACGAGAAGTTGACGATCGCGCCGTCGGCGGAGGCAGCGCTGACCGCCGGCACGACGACTGGATTTCCGCCAGCGTCGGTGACGTCAGGGGCGGTCACGTCGCCGGCCACCACCAGCACCGGCGGCTGGCTGGCCGGCCCGCTGGCGGTGTCGGCGGTCTGAAACGCCGTCACCGAATAGGTGCCCGACAGCGGCAGCTGCAGGATTCCGGTGAAGGTCCCGTTGGACTGGACGTTCGCGTTCACGCTGACGGTGCGCGCCGGGGTGCCCCCGTCGGCGGTGATGGTGACCGTCTGGGCGCCCACCTGCGGCACCGTGCCGGTCACGGTCAACCGCAGATCGTTGGGCGCCGGGTCCGTCGACGTCTGGGTGATGGTCGGCGGCCCGGGTCGGACCAGGACGTGCACCGGCGTGGTGCGCGCGTCGCTCTCCGCTGTTCCGCCGCCCGACAGCGAGCTGGCCACCTGGCTGACCGACAGATAGCGCGACCCGGCGCCGATCAGCCGGACGGAGACCGAGAAGCTGCCGTCGTCCGCCAGTGTCGCCTCGCCGATCTTCACGGGCGCGGGATCGGTCGCGGTCAGCCCGCGGTAGACCACCACGCGGCCCGGCATGCCTGTGCCGTTCGGCCCGGTGCGCGGCAGGCCGCCGGTGCCGTTGACGATGACATCGGTGTCCAGCGTGGGGACACCGGGCAGCACCGTCTCGACGCCGCCCGACACCAGCGCCGTGATGGCCAGCGCGCCCAGCGGCGGCTTGACCAGCACGGTGCGCAGCACGCCGTCACCGTCCAGACCGTTGGCGCGCTGGAAGATCTTCAACTGGTGTCGGCCATAGTCCAGTGCCACCCCCGGGGTTGGTCCCGCGAACGCGCCCGAGCTGGCGCTGACCGGCACCGTGGCGCGCTCCGCGAAGAAGCGCCCGTCGCCGTCGCCCACCACCACGTCGCCAAATGTGGACGCCGCCGTTCCGGAGACCGTGAGCTGGTTGGTGATCGAAGCGCCGTCAGCGGGCTGATTGACGACCAGGGCCGGCAGCGGCACTTTGACCTTGACGGAGGCCCCCGTGTCGCTGGTCCCGTCGGGCGTCGTCTGCGTGAACGACAGGTCATAGGCGCCCGGAGCAAGGTTGAGAACCGTCAGCGTCCACACCCCCAGCCCATCGCCGTTGGTGTCGGCGGCCACCGTGGCGGTGTACGTCGTGGCGCCGACCTTCACCTTGATCGTGGCGCCCGGCGTTCCGGTTCCGTTCACCGAAACCTGAGCGCTGCCCGACAGAATGTCCGTCGAGCCCACCACCGTCGGTGCGGGCGGCAATCCCGGCACCGTCACCA
>DATLVT010000226.1:0-2150 GCA_035577105.1 Polyangia bacterium | reverse complement strand
TGTCGACCGTGGGCGGGGCCACCGGCTGGATCTGCTTCTCGGTGATCGCCTGCCCGATCGACGTCTCG
Source organism: Polyangia bacterium (assembly GCA_035577105.1). Lineage (GTDB taxonomy): Bacteria > Myxococcota_A > Polyangia > Fen-1088 > Fen-1088 > DATKEU01. Next base: position 2,082 of record DATLVT010000226.1, on the reverse strand, counting down.
ATGAGGTCGCGCGCCACCTCGTCCTCGACCTGACGCTTGTACATCTTCTCTATGAGCGCCCGCGGCACCTTGCCCGGCCGGAAGCCCTTGAGACGCACGTCGCGTCGTAATTCGCTGTATGCCTTGTCCAGTTTGGGGGCCACGTCGGTCCAGGGCAGTTCGAAATCGACGCGTTTTTCGACCGGGGAGATGTCTTCGATGGTGATTTGCATGGTAAGGAACCCCGATGTCTACCCTCCCCCCCGTCCGCAGGCAAGATGGTGCAGGACCCCCTGTATTTGAGCTTGCCCAGGCGGGGGTGTGTCGTTCAGCATAAGGACCTTCCTCACATGGGCTCAGCCGGTTTCACGCTCGCCGATCGATTGGGGGCAAAATCCTTTCCTTGCTCCGTCTCCGGATGTAGCCGGACATGGATTTCGCTTTCCTCTGGGAAAGGCCTCAAGTTGGGCGGGCGCAATGCGCCCGACCCGGCCGATCCTGCGTCAGGCATGTGCGATCCGTGCCGCGAAAAATTCGCCAAGCTGGCGCCGATCGAACGCCCCTGCGATCGTCCCGGCTGCGAGCACACCTGGACCTGGCCGGTCGCCGCGCAGCTGGAGGCCTTCGCCACCAAGCGCCCGCCGCCCGTCATGCTGTGCGGGTCGTGCGAGGAAAAACTGGGCTCGCTGCAGGACAAGCCGGTTCCTTGCACCGTGCCCGGCTGCACGCGCTCGTCGGTGTTCACCAGGCGCGCCCAGCTGCTGGCAGGCGCGCCCGACGTCGAGCCGACGCCGACGGAGGCGATGTGCGGGCCTTGCGACGGCGTCTTCAAGAAGCTGAAGGATCGCCAGGTCAGCTGTGGGATCAACGGCTGCAAACACAAATGGACCTGGAGCGCGCAGGAGCAGATCCAGGACTACGCCGCCGGCAAACCCAACGAACCACCGCGCCGGATGTGCGACGAGTGCAAGACGGTCTTCGGCCGCATCGCCGACCGCGAGGTCCGCTGCCGGACGTCGGGCTGCAAGAAAACCTGGACCTGGGGGCGCGGCGATCAGCTGGACGCCTGCCTGGCGGGCAAGCCGGCGCCCAAGGCGCCGCACCGCATGTGCCAGAGCTGCCTGGACATCTATTCAAAGCTGAAGGACGTCGAACGTCCCTGCCGGCGGTCGACCTGCAAGCGGACCTGGACCGACAAGCGCGGCGCCCAGCTGGCGCGAGCGGTGCGCGGCAAGACCGGCGATCCGTATCCGCACTACTGCGAGGAATGCGAAAAGGAGATGGGCGATCTGGAAGATCGCGCCATCGCCTGCAAGACCGACCACTGCACCGGCACGTGGGTATGGAGCAAGGCCCAGCAGCTGGCCGCCGGGGTCAAACCGGAGCTGAAAGAGGCGGCGGCGATTCCGCCGGCAGCCGATGCCCAAAGGGACGAGGGAGTCGGCCATGGCGGTGCCGGGGCCGAGGCGCAGGCCGGACCGAATGGCGAAGCGCACGCCCACGCCCACGCCCCAGAAGGACAACCTGGCGATGGTCCGACGGTGGTGCTGGCCGCGCCCAGCGCACCGCCGGCGCCCGGCCGCGGCTCGCGCCGTCGTGACAAGAAACGCCGACGCGAGATCCGCCCGCCGGAGCGCCGCTGCGAAGCCTGCATCGAGTTCCTCAAGGACCGCAAGACCCGGGAGATCCCGTGCAAGACCTGTGGGACGCCCATCTACTGGCCACCGGAGAGCCAGCTGCAAACGCATCTTGGCAACTGGGCCGAGCCCAGCCTGTGCGGCGCCTGCAAGCGCGACGCGACCGAGGCAGCTCGCGTTCTGCAGCGCGAGGCGCTTCGCCATCCACCGATGCCGGGACACGAGGGCACGCCGCCCGAATTGGCGACGGCGACGGACGCGCCCGCCGAGACGCCCGAGCCGGCGGCGACCCCGACCGATCAGACGCACGTTTAAAAGTCGAAGCGCGCGGTTCGATCGAACGTTCGTCCGAGGATCCCAGCGGGACCTTGTCCCCAGCGGTAACCCGTCGGCCGGCTTCTAATCAGGGTCAATCCGCGAAGGGATCAACCCAGTGCGCGGGTGCCACTAGAGCGGGCAATTTCGG
>DATLVT010000225.1:0-4496 GCA_035577105.1 Polyangia bacterium | reverse complement strand
GTGACCACCGATGAGAAGGCGCCCGTGCCCACGCGATCGACGGTGACGGTCGTCTTGTCGCCGCCGCCGGCGGCCGCGCTCCAGTACAGCCGGGCGTAGGTGATGGAGGCGCCGGCCGGGATCGCCAGCACGGCGGTGCTGCGCGCGGTGGCCGCGGTGATCGCCGTCGACGCGGCCGCCGTGCCGGTGGCGTCGTCCGCGCGCCAGAAGATATCCGGCGCGGTGTCGCTGGTGTTGTTGCCGCAAGCGCCCTTGGTTCCCACCGTCGGTGCCACCACCCCGGCCGCGCAGTCCTGGCCGACGGTGTTCCCGAACAGCACGAAATCGCCGCGCTGGTTGACCTGGAACCGCAGCGTCGCGGCCTGCGCGCCGCCGCTGCTGGTCAGAACGGCGGCAGCCATCGCCAGCGCGCCGATCGCGACTCGCACAGGCAAAAGACAACGGCCACGGCGGTGCCGCGCCCCCATACAGCTACCGCTTTCCACGCTGCATCATCATATCGGGATGTCGACCGGGACCTTTACTGATGCGTCAGCCCGCGCCACTTCGCCTTCCAGATCAGGGATTTGAAGGGATGCCGAAGCGCCTCACCGTGGCCACGAAATCGGCCACTACCGCGTCCAGGCGCTCGCCGATGGCCGCCTCCAGCTGGATGCCGCCCTCGGGCATACGCTCCATCAGCTTGTCCAGGACGAAAAGCCCGGCCACCACGTGCTGCGGACCCAGCGACATCAACACCGGGCGCAAGGCATAGTCCAGCGCCAGCACATGAGCCAGGGTGCCGCCGGTCAACAGCGGCAGGACGACCTTGCCGGTGAGACCGAACTGCGGCAGCAGATCCAGGAATGACTTCAGGATGCCGCTGTATGCCGCCTTGTAGACGGGCGTCGCCACCACCACGCCCTGGGCGCGTTCCACCAGGCCCAGGGCTTCTCTGAGGACCGGCGCGTCGGTGCGCGCGTGCAGGAGATCGTCCGCCGGCAGATCGCGAACGTTGATGCGCTCGACGTCCAGCCCGTACCTGGCCAGGGCATCGCTTACCTGATTCGCCAGCGACAGCGTTCGCGAGCCGGCCGACGGGCTCCCGGTGATCGTGACGATGAGGGGCATTCCGGCATTGTATCGCAGTCCGTCGCGCCTCTTTGCTGGAACAATCGGGCCGTTCCGGCATCAAATGCCCCCATGAGCGAAGACACCAGCAATCCCACCCGCCGCACGGCCATCGCCGCCGGGCTGGCGGCTGCGGCGGCCACGACGTTGACCGCCAGTGCCCCGGCGGAGGCTCGCGACAAGAACCAGCCGCGGCCTCACCGCGGCTCGCCCGCGCGGATGCCGCTGGTGTACATCCCTCACGGCGGTGGTCCGTGGCCATTCGTCGAGATGGGTTTCGACAAGACCGAGATGGAGCCACTGGCCGCCTACCTGCGCGGCCTGCAGGCACTGCCCAGGACGCCACCCAAGGCGGTGCTGGCGGTGTCGGCGCACTGGGAGGAAGCGGTCCCCACGGTGATGACCGCCGAGCGCCCCCCGATGCTTTACGACTATTACGGGTTTCCGCCGGCGTCGTACGAGATCACCTGGCCGGCACCTGGGAGTCCGGCCCTTGCCGAACGGGTCGGGAAACTGCTGGAAGGCGCTGGCTTCGCCAGTGGCCGCGATCCGCGGCGCGGGTTCGACCACGGCACGTTCGTCCCGCTGAAGCTGACCTATCCCCAGGCCGACGTGCCGACCGTCCAGCTGTCGCTGAAACGCGGGCTGGATCCCAAAGAGCACCTGGCCATCGGGCGCGCCCTGGCGCCCCTGCGCGACGAAGGCGTCTTCATCGTCGGCAGCGGCATGAGCTATCACAACATGCGCGGGTTCGGCGATCCGCGCGCGGTGGGCGTCAGCGAACAGTTCGACGCCTGGCTGAACGAGACCGTCACCGCCGCTGACCCCAAGCAGCGTGACCACCGCCTGACCGAGTGGGCACACGCGCCCGCCGCACGCCAGGCCCACCCGCGCGAGGAGCACCTCCTGCCGCTGATGGTGGTGGCCGGCGCCGCGGGCGACGATCGCGGTATGGCCGGTTTCGCCGGCAAGGTCATGGGCGTTCGCGTCTCCGGCTATCAGTTCGGCTAGCGCAGATCGCCCGACACGCGGATCTGGGAAACGGCGGCCGTAGCCGGCTGTCACAATCGTCACCGCGCCCTTGGATCGGGGCGACGCATGCGCAGATTCCGGGGGCGCATTGATGCGCCGAGGGGAGGTCAACCATGAATCCATCGATCCCGATGACAATGAAGGCGGCGGCCATCGATCGCTTTGGCGGTCCGGAGGTGATTCACACCGAATCTCTGCCGGTCCCCCGACCCACCAAGAACCAGGTGCTGATCCGGCTCGATGTCGCCGGGGTTGGCGTCTGGGATCCTTACGTGCGCGAGGGGCAGCTGATGGAAGGAAAAAAGACCTTTCCGCAGGTGATCGGCAATGACGGCGCCGGCACCGTGGTCGCCGTGGGCGACGCCATAACCCGCTTTGACATCGGCGATCGGGTCTATGCGTATTCGATGGACGGCGGTTTTTATGCCGAGTACGTGGCGGTGAAGGAAGACAACGTCGCCGCGATCCCCGCGGCGTTGACCGCCGAGGAGGCGGGTGCGCTGGGCGCCGATGGCATCACCGCCGTGCGGGGCCTGGACGAACAGCTGCACTTGAAGAAAGGCGACAGGCTGCTGGTGTTCGGGGCCAGCGGCGGCATCGGCCACCTGGCCGTGCAGCTAGCCAAGCGCATGGGCGCCGCGGTCCTGGCCGTTGCCTCGGGCGCCGACGGGGTCGAGCTGGTGCGGCGATTGGGCGCTGACGTCGCCGTCGACGGAAAAAGCGACGACGCGGCCAAGGCGGCCCGCGCCTTCGCGCCGGGCGGCCTGGACGCGGCGCTGGTTCTTGTCGACGGCGCGCATCTGAGTGACGCGCTGGCCCTGGTCAGGAAGGGCGGTCGGGTGGCGTACCCCAACGGCGTCGAGCCCGAGCCAACCGTGCCTGAGGGTGTACGAGCGATCGGCTATGACGGCATCCCGCGGCCCGATCTTTTTGAACGGTTGAATCGCCTGATCGGCCCCGGTCCCTTTCACGTCGAGCTGGGACGCGTCTATCGCCTGGACGAAGCCGCCGCCGCCCACCGGGACATCGAGAAGCACCACCTGGGCAAGCTGGCACTGCGGGTTCACTGAAGGCAGCGAAGGAACCCGGGCGAGCCCTAGCCGCTGTTGCGAAGGCCGGCGGCCACGCCGTTGATCGTGAGATGCACGGCGCGGCGGAGCTCGTCGTTGTTGCCGTCCTGTGAGCGCAGGCGGCGCAGGAGATCGACCTGCAGGTGGTTCAGCGGATCGATGTAGGGGATGCGATTGCGCAGGCTGTAGGCCAGCGACCGGTTGTCTTGAAGAAGACTCTTCGCCCCGGAGATGGCGAAGAACGCCTTCAGCGTCGCCTCGTGTTCGGCCTCGATGCGGCCGAAGATCGCGGCGCGCAGCTTCTTGTCGCCGACCAGCGCGGCATAGCGCGAGGCGATCGCCATGTCCGTCTTGGCCAGCACCATGTCCAGCTTGTCGACCAGCGTTCGAAAGAACGGCCAGCGCGCGTACATGGCGCGCAGAAAGGCCAGGCGCTGCTTGCGATCTTTCCCCGAGAGGTAGCGATTGACCGCGGTGCCGAACCCGTACCAACCGGGGATGCTTTGCCGACACTGCCCCCAGCTGAACACCCAGGGGATGGCCCGCAGGTCCTCGATGCGGTCCGAGCTCTTGCGGCTGGAGGGGCGGCTGCCGATGTTGAGGTGGCTGATCTCGTTGATGGGCGTCGCCTCGCGGAAGTATTTGATGAACCCGGGCGTCTCATAGACGAGATCGCGGTATTCGCGGAAGGCGTGTTCGGACAGCGTCTCCATCGCTTCGTAAAAGGCGGTCTCGTCGGCCGCCGGGCTGCCGCTGTCAAGCATCGTCGCCTCCATGGTGGCCGCCACCAGCGCCTCCAGGTTGCGATACCCGACCACGGGATCGGCGTACTTGCTGGCGATGACCTCGCCCTGCTCCGTCAGGCGCAGCTGGCCGTTGACGCTGCCGCGCGGCTGGGCACGAACCGCGTAATAGCTGGGCCCGCCGCCGCGCCCGACGGTCCCGCCCCGCCCGTGAAAGAGGCGAATGCCCACCCCATGTTTCTCGAAGACGCCGACCAGCGACATCTCGGCCTTGTACAGCTCCCAGTTCGACGTCAAGAAACCGCCGTCCTTGTTGCTGTCCGAATAGCCCAGCATGACCTCTTGAATGTCGTCGCGGCTCTCCAGCAGCTGGCGGTAGAGCGGGCAGGAGAACAGCTGGTCCATGATACCGCCGCAGGCGCGCAGATCGCCGATGGTCTCGAACAGCGGAATGATGTTCACGGCCAGGCGCGGCTCCTGGCCGGGCACCAGCAAGCCGGCTTCCTTGAGGAGCAGCGCCACCTCGAACACGTCGCTGGGT